>NZAU01000057.1 GCA_002686215.1 Candidatus Woesearchaeota archaeon | reverse complement strand
TTTAATATGCTGTCAGTAGAGTCAAGATCTGCCGGACTAACATATAGTATACGACCTTCTACATTCTTAAGAAAGTTCTCTAACTTATTCAGAGGCATTGTATTACTGCTTCTATACTATTTCTATATTTTATTTAGTTAGGTTAAAAGTAGGACGAGAGGGACTTGAACCCTCACGATCTTAATGATCAACAGATTTTAAGTCTGGTGCGTCTACCAATTCCGCCACCGTCCCGTTAGGTGCTTCCTGAGAGGATCGAACTCTCCTTAGGCAAATTATGAGTTTGCTGCATTCACCAGATTGCTAAGGAAGCAAATAGGAATGTTGGGACTTGAACCCAAATCACTCCGTTATAAGCAGAGGGCCTTTACCTTTAGGCGACATTCCCGATGATGAACTACTGAGCGTCGTTNTTTAACTCAGTGTGTATTCGTATGAGTTCATCATCTGCCGGTATCATTACTGCCTTATTTCCATTCTCATTCTCTATTCCTATATGTTCTCCGTTCTCTACTCTACTAATCATTTCTTCCCAGTTTTTCTCCCAATGTTCCACAGAATAAAATTTGATAGTTGGATTATTTAGTTGTTCCATAAATTAGTCCTGACAAACTGAAACTCCGGTGTATTTGATTTGCTCNTCTTCAAGTCGATCACGAACAAGAAGGAAAACACTCATGAATTGTTCGGAAGTTTCGCAGTCAATAATNCGAGTGCTGCCTTCGTCACTGTANAGGGTGAAGGACTTGGCACAGATGTCGATGACAACCTTTTCCAGATACTCTTCGGTGCTGTTCATGTGAGGGGTGTTCCCTTGATTACCCACATATTATAGGGCATCTAGGCAGGGGTGTCAACCCCCGATCTGAGACCTCAGGTCATTGACCTCTTCCTTGAGTTCCTTGATCGCTTCGATGAGGAGGGGAACAATTTTTTCGTATTGAACTGTCAAATACTTATCATTGACAGGAGCCGGGAATACTGCCTCTGGTAATACCTTTTCAATTTCTTGTGCAGATACACCAGACCATCTTCTGTCTTCTGTAAATCCTAACTCTTTGGCAGTTTCATTATGAGAATATGTAAATCCACGAAGTGACTGAACTTTTTCAAGAGCATTTTTAATTGGTTCAATATCTTTCTTCAGTCTGATGTCTGAGGTAAATGCAGTGATGTTACCTACGGCTTCGATAGTATTACCTTTTAAAAGTCCATCTTTAACATTAAATCTAGAATTCCATAGTTGAACTTCGTTAGTGTTCGCATTACCAGCGACAGCACCCGTAGTGCCAGTATTATTGGTAGTACGTAAAACCATTCTTGCATGATAATCTGGAGAATTGGCACTATTATTACCTGGAAAATCGTCTTTCACAAAATCAATAAATCCACCGTAATTATTACCATCATCTCTTCTTAATTCAATATAACCAAAATATGGGTTAGTTCCTTGAGCAACACCTGCATTAACGACTGGTGCGTTTATGGTAACTTGACCATTATTATTTCTAGTTACAGAGACAGCACCTGAACCTACCAATCTTACATTATCATCATTACCATCAGTTCCCTGTAAGTGTAAATATGGGTCAGTGTTATTACCACCACTATTACTACCATCAGCATTTCTAGTAGCTTTTAATTGATAAGTTGTATTACCATCAAGATCAGATGAAGTGATATATCCCGCACCATTTGTTAGTTGATTATTATTAGTAGGTATTGTGGGTGTACCACTCAGGTCATCATAATCACCAGAAGTTGCAACAGTCGCAAGACTTGGTGTACCACTCAGGTCACCATAAGCACCAGAAGTTGCAACATCCGCAAGAGTTGGTGTACCAGTAATATTATCATAAGAAATGCTAGTATTACTCGTAATTAAATTGTTTACTTCAGTATCAAAATTAGAAATATCAGTTGTCGAAATAGTATTAAATACTAATCCTGTTTCTGCAGAGTTTACTTGGACATATCTTGATCCAAAATCCTCAAAAGTTGATGGGGTATCGGATAGATTAGTAAAACCAATTCCTGGAAGTTCCGTGATATTTTTAACAATAATATCACCAGTTACTTCAAATTCTCTTGCCTTTATTTTACCTGCGGTAATGACACCTCCACCAGAAGTTGGTATGGTATGTTCATCCGCATCAGTTTCTTGAACGACTCCAAATCCAATATTTCCATTTTGGAGAATATTGACTGCCTCCACTTGATTCGCAACATTTTGATTATCTGAAAAAATTGAAAGAGAGGCAGCATTATCAGGTCTTGCTCCCATATAGAGGATACTAAATCCATCATCGGCATAATAATTATCGTTATTGCCAGAAATTCTTAATACTGTGGAATTTTGAAGTTTCCCATGATAACTTATTGCTGGAATAGTTCCTGGATTTCCTCCCCCTAACGATGAAGAAGCGACAGTATCTATTTGAAATGTCGTACCGATAACACCACCACTTGTTCGTTCTATTATACGAAAACCATCTGCATGTCCGACAGAATTATTATTATTAAATAAGATAGCTGTATTTTTTCCTGATAAAGTCAGTGTTGATTGTGATAAAATTAAATCATGATTAGTGACGCCTGTAATTCTTCCTTTAGTATCAACAGCAATTCTTGGAACTTTATTAACTTTAGTATTATCATTGGTATCCAGATCTGGGTAAGATCCTTCAGTGACATCCGTGGTACTTAGTTCTAACGGAATCGCATAATTGTTTTCACCAGTGAAAGGAATAGCATTACCATCCTCGTCATTAAGTTCTCCGCCACTGAAATCAGTTCCGGTAATGGTTATATTCTTACCAGGATCCAATTTAGCAGCTGAATCTGATTTACCTGCAAGTGCTCCATCAAATTTGGTGGCATATATGACACGGAAGTGATCACTTGAACTACCAATGTCTATCCCATCAGCATCATCAATTTCTGTTGCATCATGAGATGGTAAGATGGCACTATTAACTTTTGCATTAATGGTTAATGTATCACTATTAGCATCTCCAATGGTGGTAATNCCACTAATGAGTACATNGGCACTAAAGGATGCATTTCCGGTTACCGAAAGACTAGGATCNGCAGTTCCATCTAAAGTAAGGTTACCTGCCGTTATTCTATTTGTATGGGGATTATATCGTAATCCAGAATCACCTAATAAACTCTGATATTCATTCTCACNAGTAATACTAGCGGGATCAGTNCTAATAAATGTCAGATAATGAGTTGCATCGTCCTCATTTTCAGTTATTTTTATATTATTCGCATCATTTGTAACTTGATTAAGGAAATCTGCAGTAACAGTCTCTATTTCAGTGACCAATCCTTTTGCATTAACTTTAATTTTTGGAATTGCAGTGCTGCTACCGAATGTTCCTGGAACACCGTTACTGGTGTTTACAGTTTTTAACGTGAGTGCAATTCCTACATTTTGAGTTCCATCAAATGTTGAGGCAATAGAAACTACATCTTCATTAAAAGTAATTTGTTGTGGAGTTGCAAATTTTGTCGCACTATCTGCATTATCCTTTAAAGTACCAAAAAGTTCATTGGTGTATATTTTATTAATTTTACTATCAGTGGCACCAATATCTATGGTTCCTGATGGTATAATATTAGTATCAACTTTTGCATTAATACTTACCGTATCAGAATCAGTATCTCCAATGTTAACATCTCCATTAAGAGTTGAAATTCCGGTTACAACTAAACCCGTTCCAACTTTTACATCTCCCGATATATCAAGTATATTTGTATTTGGATTATATTTTATACCGTCATCAGTGCGAATAGTTCCAAATCCAGTAGTATCATCATTGAAATCAACAAATGTTATATAATGATCGGCATCTGTATCTGTTGATCCAATTCCAACTGTATTTGCGGCAGTTGAAATCGCAGTTACAGTATCACCTATCAACTCTCTAACATATATTTTTCTCCAATACTGATCTGATTTACCAAGATCTACTCCATCACTAGTTTCATTAGTATCTGCACTCGTAGTGGGGAAAAATGTTGATGCAACCGAGGCACTTATGGTTATCTGATCAACACTTTCATCATCACCAATGGTGACATTTCCAAGGAAAGTTGAAAGTCCAGATACATTCAAACTTCCACTGGACATATTTCCATTAATGCTAAGTGCATTTGTATTTGGATTATAAGTTAACTGATTATCACCATATAGATNTTCATAGTCTCCAGAATTAGCAGGATCATTTTCAATAAATGTCAAATAATGTAGTTTGTCCATTTCGGAAGATTTTTCCGTGACAAGTATTTTGTCTGCCTTTCCTGCCGTGAGAGCACTTCCATCAATATCGACATTAGACGCTGCTGTTACTCTACCTTTAGTATCAACAGTAAGAATACCAACCTGAGTGCTAGATCCATAAGTTCCGTCTTCTACACCAGTAGTTGTTAATGTAAGTGCAAATCCTACATTTTGAGTTCCATCAAATGTTGAAGCAATAGAAACTACATCTTCATTAAAAGAAATTTTTCGTGGAGTTTCAAGTTTTGTCGCATCTGCCGATGTTCCAGCAAAATTAACTCCATCAACATTAGTCGCATAGATATAATCCCACCTACTACTTTCGGCACCGATATTTACAGTTCCGCTTGGAATGATACTAGAATTAACTTTTGCCGTAAAAGTTACAGTATCACTATCTGGATCATCTCCTAGAGTGGTATTACCTCTAAGGGTCAAATCTTCTGCAAGACGAATTTGAAGGTTATTGTCACTAGGAACAGAAGTTACTATTTCATTCGCACTTCCTGTAATTGAAAATGTTTCACTATCCAAATCAATAGTTCCAGTTCCAGTGTCACCACTGAATGCAAGGTCATTGGCTGCGTCTACAGTATCATCAACATATTTTTTAATTGATTGTTGAGTGGCAAGTGCTGTTGCACTATCAGACACCATATCATCTTCATCAAGAATCGTAGTGATACCAACTAAAGTCTGTCCTAGTTGTCCAATTTCTAATTGATTTATGGTGGCGATACCAGTAATCACCATGCTTTCACCAAGGAGTTGATCATTAAAGACATCATCCTTTACAAACAGATTACCACCAACATAAAGATCTCCACCAGTTGTGGTAATTCCACCACTATTTGCAAGTGTAGTTGCACCACCGACAATTAGTTGATTATTAATATCGACATTACCAACAAAAGTAGATACTCCAGTTACGTTTAAATGTAGTGTTTTAGTTGTTCCAAAAACATCAAGTTTTGTCGTTGGTGCTGTACTTCCAATACCAACACCAGTATTAGGAATNTATANNAGTTCTGAGCTATCTACATTAATTCTATCATATGTGGTTTTATCTCCCAAATCTGTATTAACGACATCACCAAAATGAATATAATGCGTCGTAGTTGAATCTGTCTGTTCCGTAATTGCAACATTCTTTGCCTCACCAGAAGTTATTTCATCACCATCAATGTTTACCTCTTCTGCCGCCGTGACTAATCCTTTTGCATTAACAGAAACTCGTGCATAGGCAGTTCCTGTATCATTACCAAAAGTACCGACATTTGAATTGACAGTACTCAGTGTAAAAACAAAAGGAACATTATCTGTCCCATCAAAACTTATTGTAGGAGCAGTTCCGTCTCCACTAATAGAAAAATCCCGTGCATTTAATAATTTTGTCGCGGTATCGGCATTTCCTCTTAAAGAACCATATAATTCGTATGCAGTTACGATACCAACAGCAATCTTTCCAGTATTATCCGAACTTATTGGACTATCAAATCTATTAGTTGCAATACCAAGGGCATTTATGGATGGATTATAAATTAAAGATTGATCACCAAATGCAGTTGCAGTGCCCGAAAATACATCACTTAAGAAAATAAATCTATTTGTATTTGTGCTATCTTCCGTTATATCAGTTTTTTCTGCACTTCCAGCAAGTTTACCAACAAATTCGTCGGCATAAATGTTTTTCCATTTTTTTAATGTCGAACCAAAATCATGTTGATTATTGACTGAAGGAACTGCCGTTGATCCGAATCCAACAGATCCACCGACATATAAACTACCAAGAATACCAGCACCACCGGCAACTTTAAAGGCACCTGTATAGATACCAGTTGATGATGTAGTATTTGTTATCGAAGTAATACCGGCAACATTTAATCGTTTTGCGATACCTACACCACCAGTAATTTTTAAAGCACCTGTAGTCGGATTGGTAGATTCTGTATCTTTTGTGAAGGTAACGGCACCATCGACATTTAACTTCTTATCGATATCGGCACCACCTTTAACAATCAATGCGGCGTTTGTACCAGAAAAGTCAGTGGTATCTGTAATTTCTACCTTATCAATTTTAACAAAACTACTACCATCACCACTTATAATTAAATTTCCTGTTGTTGCAGTAATATTATTACCATCAATTTCAATATTATCAACTGTTAATTTTGCTGTCGTTGCAGCAGTACCTACATTTAAAGTATCAGTATCAGTGTGAGTTGCATCTATTTCTTTAATAGTCGCTATACCAACACCATTAACAACAGTTAATTGTTCAATATCTGCTCTAAAAATATCGGCAAGTCCAGTAATTGTGACATCTGTTAATTCACTATCAGTTGCATTAAAAGTAGTTGCCGTTACTGTATCATGTACAAGAATTCCGGTAGTATTCGTTTCTAATCTCTTTGTACCAGCATGATAAAGTTCTACTGAACCATCTACAACTGCCCTGACCATGTGTGCGAAAGTACCACCTTTGGCGAGTTGAATTTCACCACCAGTGCTTTGAAGTGATAGGTTCCCTACTCCAGTATCAGTAATATGTGAATGACTTCCACTATGATAAATCTTCAGGTCGGCATCGTCACCGAAAGTTGCCTTTGCATTATCTGCAAACTCTAATTCACTATCAGACTTATTCCATATGGCATTATAATCTGCACCAGTAAATGTAATAGTTTCTCCAGTGAATGTAGCATTTCCACCTACATCCAGAGTTTGACCTACGTTTAAATTATTTAAAATATCGACACTTGCATTAATATCTAAATTNCCACCATATGTTGAGATACCTTGAACATTAAGTGTTCCTACTTTTAAGTTTCCAGTTATTGATGCAACACCAACAACATCCAAATCAACTTGCGGTAATGTGCTTCCAATACCAACATTATTAACACCACTTATGTCATTAAAGACAAAATTAGATGCTCCACCTATTTTCCCAACTTCATTATGATATTGAACACTTCCACGAATTCCACCGGCATTTGGTTGAATAGTTCCCTGATCAACCCATATTAATTCTTCTGAACCGGATTTTTTTACTAATAAATTACCGGCGGCACCTTCAAAATTATTAGAATCATATACGGTTCCGGTCAATCTCAGATTACCCTGAACATGAAGCATTTGTGTCGCGGCAGTCGTACCGACACCAACATAATCATTTGACTGATTATATGTTAAATTTAATGCTCCATTAAACTCATCATTGTCATTAAAAATAAATTGTCTATTTTCGGAGAAAAACTCAGGTGTTACTTCTATCTGTGCTCTAATACTAGGATCATTAAAGATTGAAATTGATGATGGAGTTACTCCCGTGGCATTACCAGCTTGTTGTAATTCACCAGAGGTATTAAAATTTCCATTAACATTTGTAAGAGTTACGATACCGGAGTTTGTTGTTGAAAATTCTACTGCACCAGAAACTCCCGAATTACCAATCTGCGTTACTATCTGATCTTTACTAAAACTAAAATTACCACTCAAATTGAGTGTAGATACTTTTACAGTTTGAGTAGTGGCTTTGACACCCGCACCAAGAAAATCTAATTGAGTGATACTACTTAATGAACCGACTAAGTTAGTTTCATCAAAAACACTAATTGATCCTGGAATTAATCCACCTTGATTAGGAATCCAAAATCTTTCTCCAGGAAATCCATCAACGGCAACAACAATATATTGATCACCGGATTTTACAGGATTTGCACCTTCAGATGATGGTCCGACNTTNGGATCACCAAGATCTGGTTCGGCATGTTCTAATCCAAGATACCTATATCTCTGTTCATCTATTCGTTCTCTGGGTGGCTTTCTCCTCTTACCACTTAAAACAGAACTACTAAAATACTTTGCCATAACTTATTATACCTTGCTAGTCTCCAGAATACTCATAATGAGTTCCATTTGTACCGGTGATACAGTTCCACCACCAGTTTGAACTCCGACATTCACAGTAAAAGTGTTTCCGATTCCTATAAAAGTTGTGACACCGAGTGTATTTGAATTATTGGCAGGATCAGTTGATCTCGGATACTTTTTCTCGTCTGAATAATTATCCTGAGAGCATTTAAAAACTAAAGAATCATTAGTAAATTTAATAGTATCACCTGTTGTTAGATTGTGTGGTGTAGATGCCGTAACTGAAAGTATTCCTGTAACAGAATCATACGTGGTTCCTTTTATCACCTGTATTTTTGTTCCTGCTGCAGGAATTGTACCTGAAACGATAGTAATAGGATCCGGATTAGCACGAATAAATCGATGTTCTGATGGTCTAAAAGTATGTGGCAAATTAGCCACAAGTCCTGTATTTGTCGTAAATATTGTGGATGTTCCTACAGTTTCTACCTTAAAAGTTGTTTGCGGATTTGGAAAAATTGAACTTGTAATACCTCCCGTAGATGGACAATCAAATACCAATCCGTCCAGTACAATTTCATCATCTACATTAAATCCGTGAGAATCATAGGTAGTTATGGTGGTTAATCCTGTTGTATGATCATATTGTGCATCATAAACAGTTCCTACACCGGACTGATATCCTCTTACAAAAACAGAATCTATTTTTGTCGCATCTCTTTCTAATACTAACCTTCCATCAATAATAATAACGGCATCTTGTGGAGGGACTTCAATATCTTTAATTAATCTTATATCTCTAATGTTTCCATTGGTTGCGGTNGCCTTGCTCGTTCTTCTATGAGTAAAACTAACTAATGGATAAGATTGTCCAATACCGACATTTGCCACTGCGGCATAAAGTATAATCGCACTTGTTCCTTGTGAAGCTTCATAAACTTGCTGATTACTTGGAGTGATTGGGACTGCTTTTGTAAGAAATTTATTTAGAGGTGCGATTGCCATATTATCTCAGTGCTAATATTAATGGAGTAACTTCTACCTGAATTGCTCTACTAAAATCTCGACCACGAATTGTAGATGTAGTTTGATCAATCTGGATACCTTCACCAATATCAAAATTACCTTTTTGATCTGTAGATGTGAAAGGAATTTGTGCTCCCCCACTAGCTACAACTTCGTTTTCTTTAATAGTAACACCACCTACAAGAGGTGTCGATCTATTTATGTCTGTGCCCGTACCGACATATTCAAATGAATGAGAACTGGTCAGGATACGACTAATTCTTTGAAGAGTAAATGGATCATCAGGAAATACTGGATAAGGTATAAATTCGTTAAAAGTAATTGTCGTGATGCCAACTATTCCAGGATCACTTTCTGTTAATTTATTATAATATCCTGTATTTGGAGTTGCTTCAAAAATAGTGTAGAAAATTGGTTCTGTAACGGCAGTTGCAATTCCAGTATCACCATCTACACTCACAATAAGAGTTTGTGATGGTAAATAATTTCTTCCACTTGCAATTACGTTAAATTCTGTAATTTTTCCAGTTTCATCCACTGTTGCAGATCCTTCTGCTATAATTCCTTCTGGTCCCAAAGGTCCTCCGGTAGGATTATTAACAGTATCTGCATCTATAATAGTAACAGATGGTGGATTTGCTGCAGTATATCCTGTTACATCTGATCCTGGGATAATATTAATAGCACTCAACTCTTTCATTGGTGCGTCAAGTTGATCAAATGCCGGAATTGATGGATAATTCTGTTGTCCAACATTATTGATTTTAAAATATAGAGCTTGACCATCAAATGGTCTCTGATCATCATTATCAGAATCTGTCACTCCATAAGCAACAATAGTATCAGTTTCTGATGCAGTTTCAGTAATAATTTCTCCGGCAGGATTTGTATTGGACGTAAATCCTGTATACTGGGTGGCACCAAGACCAACTGCAACTAATCCAAAATTACCAAATGAGGAGTTTGAGTTTGTGAGGTCACACTGTCCTCCGGTTTCAGCATATATCGCAATGTCACAGTTAATTGTAAAAATAGAAACTAACTGTGCATATGCATCATTAGAAAGAGATACACCAATACCAGCTTCATTATATTGGGTGAATGAATCGCAAACCATAGATTTTAAATCAGATCCAGAATCCGGATCTGATGAAGTAGCATGATCACCATTAATTTTCATACCAATACTTCCTGTCATNAANTTGGTACAGTTACGAATATATGGAGATCTCCATCTACCAGAAGAACCNTCATCGGCAGGTCCAAGACCNGTAAATCCNCTTCTAGCTTGNACAGATATACCGGCATCAATATCAGTTTGTGTTGGTGGGAATGCAACTGCACCTGCACGATCACAACCTATTTCTACACCACTTCCAACAACACCACCGGCAAAACTTAAGTTTTCGACTAAGCAACCACGACGAACATGTATGACATCATCATTTTTATTTTCAGGGACTATCGTTACCAATCTTAAATCTTCTCCGGTGACTGATACATCAGTTCTTAATCCAACAGGATTATTTTCTAGGTACTTACCAGGTCTTATTTTGATTGTATCTCCTTCTTGTGCCACAGCGGCAGCACCACCAAGACTTGCCTTTGCATCACCTTCAAGTAGTCCACTATTCAAGTCACTGCCATTCTTAGAAACCCAAATGGTTTTTTTAGTTTGTACACCCGATGGTCTCCATGAGACACCTATTCCAGTTCCAGAAGTGTGATAAATTGATGATAAACGATAATCTGTTTTTCCTATCGCAGTGCTATCATTAAAATCTTTTAGCGGTCCATCTAATTCTAATAATTGACCTATTTTTGCACCTTGATCAACATCAAGATTGCCACCCATGTTGAGATTTTTACCAAGACCTAAACCACCACTAACAGTCAGTGCTCCTGTGTTGTTGGCACCAGAATCAACATCTGATCCTATCTTTCCCGTTCCATCAACATCAAGGTTGCCACCCATGTTGAGATTTTTACCAAGACCTAAACCACCATCAACAATTAATGCCCCTGTGGTATTAGAGGAAGAGTCCGTATCAGATCCTACTGCGGCAGAACCATCAACATCAAGGTTGCCACCCATATTAAGGTCATTTCCGATGCCAACACCACCAGTAACAACTAAAGCTCCTGTGGTATTAGATGAAGAGTTATCACCAGAATTTATCTTTCCTGTTCCATCAACATCAAGGTTGCCACCCATGTTGAGGTTTTCATTAAGACCTAAACCACCACCAACAATTAATGCTCCTGAAGTATTATTAGTAGAAGAAGTATTATTGGTAAATTCAACTATTCCCGTTGCTCGAACAGTTCCATCAATATCCAACTGTTTCTGCGGATTATTATTGTTAATACCAACCCGAGTCATCCTGAAAACATCACCGGTGTCAGTGTAACCCCACAAATCTTGTGTGAATATGGTAGAGAGTCCCGTGGCAGTTTCAGTACTAGCCGCAGTTGGTATAACTGTATCAGTACCAGTTCCTTGACTATTTTGTTGAACAAAATTCAAGGTCGAAAATGACTGTGCTATACCAACTGTAGGAACGAATACTCCTTCATCTTGTAAGAAAATACCTACAGGATCCTGAGGAACAATATTTACCCATCGAATACCATTTTCATCTCTAGAAAGGAAGAAGTTATTTTCTCCAGTAGCACCGCTACTATCATAAATGTTTCTATCAATAGCAATACTTCCCCGAACATCAAGTTTTAAGGGTCCGTTATCATTATCATTTATAGTCGGTTTGCCACCAGCAGTTGTTCCGATTCCAATTCTACCTTGTTCATCAAAATAGATTGATTGCTGATCAATAGTATTAAATTGAAATTTTGTAGAAGGTTCTGTATTAAAAAAACCTATTTTTTCAGTACCGGCATCGGCACTTATAACCGTTCCAGAAGTACCAACATTTAATCTTTCTTGAACAGTTAATGTTTTGGCAACGTCTAAATCATTATTCGCATCAATCAAACCAGTAAATGTACTAATACCACCGACACTTACATTTTTATCAACAGTAATACTTTTTTTGAAGAAAACATCTTCATCAAATGTCACAGGAACATTAAATGATATGTCAGTTCCGAAGGATATTTGACCATTAACCCTAACGTCTTTTAAAAAGATTACGTCTTCATTAAATTGAGATGATAGTCCGAATACCTGTTCGTATGACATTTTTAAAATTTACTTGTAGAGAACTTACCTAAGACGTTTGCAGCAAGACCAAGGGAGGGATTACCAATACCGGCAATTGCAGGTTTACCCAAAGCCTTTACAAGTTGCTCTCCTCCTGCAAGGTAATCCAGACCAACCGCTCCACCGGCAACACCAGTAAAGACTCTCATAACAAAACTACCACTAGTTTGTTCCACTAAATTCCCAATTAATCCATCTGCCTGAACCTTATTGCCCTTCAACATAACTTTTGCCTTACCATTGACATTAATATTTCTACCTGCTATTAAGTCAATATCTTCATCTGCCTGAAGAACAATGTTAGCACCCTTAATTTTTACCTGACCATCTCTCATTGCGGTAATAACAACGTCACCCTTCATTCCGGCAATAACAATATCAACAGCACCCTCGGTGTTGGTCATTCCTGCCACAATCTCTAGAGATTTATCATTATGAATTTTATATTTTCCACCTTCACTTAAAGCACATAAATTTACATCTTTGTTGTCTGTGACTGCATAAATTTTATAGACATCAGCACCCTCCGCACCCATTTCTGGATTAGCGACATCAATTCTAAACTTAGGACTTCTGCTATCAATAGTCCTTGCTTCCCAGTTTTCGTTCGGTCTAGTTCCCATATTATGATACGCAGTCGATAACTTGTATTATTTTTTGTCCTGGTTTCGATTCTGGCAATCTTCCGATAATTGGTCTCAATAATGCTCCAGAACCACCAGTGGCACGTAATTTTGGTAAAATATTCACCTGAATAATATTTATTGGTTTCACTGATATTATTCTTCCCTCATCAACGATGACATCAAATTCAATTTCGTCATCATCATCTTCAGGAACAAGATCTGTAATAATCTCGGTGTCTTCAGGATAATCCTCTCCACCATCTATTATTTCAACATCAATAATACCAATAGGAATATCTGTATCAATTGGTCTAGTTGGATCATCTCCAGGATCAATATCAATATCAGGTGGACTGACAGGATAATTTTCTCCCTCAGATATTATTACAATTTTTTCAATCTCTCCTTTTTCAAAGTCCATAATTGCCCTTGCGACAGCACCATATCCTAGTCCGCAAGAATCACTAAAACTAATTAATGGTTCCTTATAGAAATACTTGGAACCAGGATCAGTTAATTCAACTCCAACAATACTCGCGGTTCTAGTAACATTTCTCGACAAGTCGTCGGCAGGTGAGTTTTCAACAATTCCACCAAGTATTGCCCTACCTGCACCACCAATTCCATCACCACCAAATATCTTGACTGTGGGACCACCACATGTCGAAGGTGTCGCACAATCAGGTTTAGTGAACGGAGAATTGACTCCTTGTGGAACATCGATATTAATAAGTCCTAGTGCATTCTGGACATTTATTTGACCGATGACATTATCATATGTTTTTTGTAAATCGAATGATCCATCGGCACCATAACCTAAAGTCCATTTTCTGACTCTACCTGTGCATTTCCCCTTATCTTGATTGCAATCAAAAAATCCTCCGGCAGATGCTATGGTATCGGCGGATGCGGAAAGTATATCCCTGACATTAACTCCAGCACCACCATTAATAAACTCAAATATTTCTGATATACCACCTAATACACCGTCCATACCATCAGAAATTTGATCGGTTATTTTATTCAATAAATCTCCTGCAAATTGTTCGACGACACAAGTTCCAAAATTAACAATATTAATTAATGCATCTTCAACCATCCCTTTAATAGTCTCACCAAGACCACTGATGATTTTCCCAGTCAAACATTCAAGTTGATCTTGAA
>NZAU01000056.1 GCA_002686215.1 Candidatus Woesearchaeota archaeon | reverse complement strand
CTAAAATTAATGATGTTAAAATTAATTCAGTTCATGCTCCGATGAGTATACAAGGATTAGCAGGATTTAGTCAGAGGGGATTTGATGAGCAAAAAAGAGCACAAGATGTTGAAGAAGTTAAACGAAGTATAGATTTTGCAGGAGATGTATCAAATGGCGGAGCTATAGTGGTTCATACTGGAGAATTTCCGTATAGTATAAAAGAAAAATTTGGAAACAAGCCTTTTGTTACAAAAGATGGAAAAAAAATAAAATTAGAAGAATCACCATATGCATCGGAATTTGCTAAGGAGTTAATTGTTGATAAAGAAGGAAATATCACCGGAGAAACAATTGGAAAAAATGATTATATTAGTGTTTACGATAAAGACGGAGGCGTATATGAGTCCAGAGATTTAGATTATTATAAGAAGCTTGCTGAAAAAAATAAAAATAATTTTTCAAAAGAACAAAATAAAAGAGAATACAAAGAGATTACAGATCAAGATATATCGGAATCTAGATACAAAGAAACATACGAGAATCCGTATTGGCTTGCTAATAAAGACAAGTTGGATGTAGAACTTATACGTTATGATACTCAAGATAGCGAATTGGCGTATAAAGAATTCCAAAAAGATTTAAGAATAGAAGATATGCTTTCTAAACTCCAAGAGGCTGTATCGAACAATGATCTTGCAAGATCAGCAAGAATACAGAACCAATTTGATCGGTATATTAAAGACGATTTTGAAGATGATTATTTGGCACTCAAAGGTAAAATAAGAGATGCAAAACGAGAAAGATTGTTATCTTCATCAATTGCGGATTATGGTATGCAAAGGACAAATGAATCTGTTGCGGAATTAGCAATTGAAGCAGCCAGAGTATCTAAAAATAAAAAATTAGACAATCCTTTATTTGTTGCTCCGGAGAATTTATGGGACGGTAATTACGGTTCCCACCCTCAAGATTTGAAGGAAATTATACAGAATTCTCGTAATAAATTTGTTGAATTTGCAACCAAAGATAANATTNTNATTAANGGTAGGGAAGTTAAAAANACNTTCAAGAAACAATTAGAGAAGATACANGGAAAAAAATTGAGTGAAAAAGATGCTAAAAAATATGCAAAGGATCANATNAAAGCAACATTTGATATTGGACATGCTAATATNTGGAGAAAATATTTCGGNGGATCTGAAAAAGANTTTAAGCAATGGTTGGGTAAAGAAGTTAAAGAATTAACNGANGATGGAATTATAGGCCATGTACATGTTTCTGATAATTTTGGTTATAATGATGAGCATTTACCTCCTGGTGCAGGTAACGCACCAATTAAAGAATTTATGACACATTTAGAAAAATCAGATTATAAGGGAGCTGTAATTATTGAGCCGGGATCCACAGATCAGAAATTTCCTAATTTTTTAAATGCAATGTACGATTTAGAAACTCCAGTATATAGATTACATGGAGATAAAACAACTGCATGGACAGATGTTCAAGGAGGATATTTTGGAAACAGCTATATTCCTTCTTTTGTAACGCCAGGATATTTATCCTCTGTAGAAAAAAATGCACCCTTTACGTGGTCCAGTTTACCGCTTGAATGATAACTTATATATATAATTCAATATATATTCAATATGAAGTTTCCTATAAATCGTAAATCAAACAAATTTCAAGATAAATATCCTAAAATGGATAGGGATATAGCAAGAAAATTTGTTTCCGACTTATATAAGGAATTAGGAGATTTTATTTCTGCAGCAGTTTTATTTGGTTCAGTTTCAAAAAATAAATCAAGAAAATCATCTGATATCGATATTTTAATTGTATTAGATGATGTNCATATTGATATTAATAAAGAAATAGTAGAGGCATACAGAATTATTTTACAAAAAACAGTTGCAAAACACAATCCGGATAGATTACATGTTCAAACACTTAGATTAACTGATTTTTGGGAGTACACTCGAGCAGGAGATCCTGTTGCAATTAATATATTGAGAGACGGTATTGCACTTATTGATAAAGGATTTTTTGATCCATTNCAATTATTATTANTAAATGGAAGAATAAGACCATCAAAAGAATCTATTATGACTTATGTCAATATGTCAAATGCTGCCCTTCTTAGAAGTAAATTATCTATAGATAATGCAGTAGTAGATTTATATTGGGCATGTATAGATATATCTCATGCTGTATTAATGAAAAAGGGAGAAATACCTGTATCTCCTGGNGAAATAACTAAGAGTATGACNGAAAAANTAGTAAAAACNGGAGAATTAGAAAAATCTTATGTTNAAATAATGGATCATATGTATCAGCTTTCTAAAAAGATACTTAAGAGAGAAGTAACAAATCTTTCNGGTAAAGATTATGAAAAATATGTTAAATATACAGAGAAGTATATAGCAAGATTAAAGAAGTTAATATAAAATGGAAAAAGTAAATAATAAATTTATATCTAAGGCAGAGAATTTGACTAACTCNCTTCTAAAAAGAAATAAATCAATAATCGGATCAATATTCTTGTCTCAAAAAAAAGAAGATAAAGAAATTAAAGAACTTTTTATAATAAGCGGNTTCAAAGGATCAGATAAAGATTCAATAGAACATATATTGGNAATTCANAAAGACGCAAATTCTATACCTAAGAACAAAGATATTAAGATTAATTGTATTCTNTTAAGTGAAATTTGGAATTCNGNNACNNGAGGTCAAACATCNCTATTATCNGCNTTAACTGCNGGAAAAATAATTTATGATGACGGNAANTGGATAAAATCANTAAAAGCNTCTGAATTNCATAAAAACAGAATNGTATCTAAATTTGAAAAATATGTNGTTTCTTATGTAATAGCNGGATCNCTTATTNGNGGNGAAGCNCANGAATATTCNGACCTTGATGTNTCAATAATTATAGACGATACNGATGTAACAAAAACAACATCGGGNGAATTAAAATTAAAATTAAGAAATATAGCTTCAAATGAAGCAAGAATCGCAGAAAAAGATTCNGGATTAACAAAACCAATACTAAATGTACAAGTTTGGATTTTATCAGAATTTTGGACTGGACTAAAACGTGCTGAACCAGTTTTTTATACTACACTTAGAGACGGTGTTCCAATCTATGATAGAGGTATGTTTTCACCTTGGAAACTTATGCTTCAAAGAGGTCAGCTTATACCATCACCTGAATCAATTAGAAGATATATTGATGACGGAAAGAAGTACATTGATAGAATGAATATGAAGGTAAAAAGTATAGCTACAGATGATTTATTTTGGTCAATAGTATACCCTTCNCAAGGNATATTAATGCTTCTTGGTGTCCCTCCCGGATCTCCNAACCAAGTTGCAAATCANATTAATGAACATTTAGTTAAAGGTAATCTTTTGGATAGGAAGTATTACCAAACATATGTTAAAATTAACAAGTTAAGAAAAGACCTTGAATATGGAAANCTTAAAGATGTTAATAATTCAAAAATTGTTCAACTAATAGATGAATCAATAAAATATATTGAAGCAATAAATAATCTTTATGATAAAATAGAAATTAAAATTATCAGAAATAAAATGTCTAAATTAGAGACTAGAACAAAAGAAGACATTTTATCTATTTTAAAATTGTCAGGTATATCTTCTAAAAAATCAAATGCTATAAATTCATTTAAGCAAGAAATTTTGGAAAAAGGTTTTGCAAGATCAAATTACCTTGATTTAATTGATAAATTATATAATACAGATACAAAAAATATTTCACTTTCCGAATTAGATAGTTTAGATTTTAAATTAAATGAATTAAGAAACCAAACAATAGATTTAATTAATACAAAAAAATCAAATATTTCTAATACGATGTTTATCAAGTATAAGAAAAATGAAGTTTATTATACNGCTAAAATATGGCTTTTTAGCGATAAATTATTCATAATTAAAGACATGAATGATTCTTCTTCAAAATTATTTTCATATGATTATAATTCTAAAGGTAAAATGACTAATGAAAAAGAATCTACCATGAAAATACTTAATAATAAAATTAAAAATTATGATGGTATATCAACATTGATTAATGTAAATACCTTAAAATCATTAAAAAATATATTTGGCGATAATATTCAACTATATATTGGAAATTAAAGTAATTTGATGTTTCTAATATTATAATAATAGTGATTAATAACGTCTTTTAGATTTCTTGTATTTTTAGCTGGACTTCTTATTAATTTAACTCTGTCTTCCGGATTAGAAAGTAGTACTGATAATGTGCTACCTTTTTTAAGAATAGAATTTAATTTAACTGGAAAAATAAAATTTGAAATAGTAGTTTCTATATCATCACCTAATTCAAAAATAATTATATTTTTCTTAAATTTTTGCTGTAAAAATTTTATGTTTTGTGCATTTTTACCAATGGCTTTTTGAATATCTTTTTTACTAACTGTAAAAATATAAGATGTTTTATTAATTATAATATTCGAAGGTGTAACACCAGTTTTATCTTTAAAAAAACTCATAATTCTTAAAGAATTATTATCCAAAGTAATAACCATTATTTTAATATACCGATTGCTGAGATTAAAAAGGGTTTCTTTAGTAAAGCACCTAATTCTTCGCTATTTTGTTTAACTTTAATAACATTTAAATCTGCAAATAAATTTTCATCATAGTTTGATGAAACATAAACTGTTTTTATTTTTTTAGATTTCTTTAATATTTCTTTAGTTCCTATTACCAATTTTTCCCTAATTTTAATATCCGTTTCTAAACTCATTTTTTATCTCCTTTTGTCATTTTAACAAATAATTCTGGAAGTCCTGTTCCAATAGGTACAGGCTGATTAATCATTACATTTTCAACAACTGAATCTAATTTATCAATTTCACCTCTTACTGAAGCTTCAACAAGATGATTTATTGGAATTTCAAAAGCAGCTCTAGCAAGTACAGACTCTTTTTCTTTTGTGATACCGTGTCTTGTTATACCCTTGATAACACCATCTCTTGTCATGACGTCAACAATTAAAGCGATATGTCTTTCATCAACAGCCATTCCTTCCTTATCTAAAATATATAATACTTCGTTAAGCATAGCTTCTCTTGCAGCTTCAATACCTAATGTATCATGTATTTCATAAAAATTATTAGTTTTTGTTCTGTTGAAATCTATTTCATCTATTAATGAAATACCTTTAAGATTTGATCCTAATGTTTGTATAATAAATTCATCACCTTCTTTAAATGCTAATACATCGCTAATACCTGATACTCCGGAAACAAACATATCTTTTAATTTTTCTTTTAATTTGAATAGTTTCTTTATATCTTTATCAGTGTCCTTAATTTCTATAGAAGCAGTCTTTTTAACAACAGTATTACTTTTTAACGATTTTTTAAGTTGTGCATAAACTGTATCAATATTAATTGATCTTCTATCCATAGCGTGCTTATCAAGTTTTACAATAACAGATGATGCAGACATATCCATGGTGAATTCAGAAGATATATCTTCTAGAACTGTTTGTTTAATTCTTTGTGCAACTAAGTCTGATTTATCTTTAGATTTATTATACGGTTTCTTCAAATAAATATGCATAGTGGGTGTGGATGGTACTTTTCTTGCATCTAATATTTCAATTAATCTAGGTAAACCTAGTGTTACATTTACTTCTGCTACTCCTACCATGTGGAATGTTCTCATCGTAAGTTGAGTACCTGGTTCTCCCAAGGATGTTGCTGCAATAACACCTACAGCTTCTCCAGGATCCATGTGCATTTTACTATATCTTTCTTTAGCTAATTTCTTATCTTTTATTTCAATACCTTCAGGTAAATTCTTTTTAATCCAATCTCTTTCCATTATTCGTTAACTATATGTCCTCCNTCTGATTTACTTACATCAACTCCGTCTCCACCATANGAGAATTGNATAATTTTTTTTGCTCCGTCTCTAACAGTACCATCATATGCTACTTTTAGATCTTGTAAAGAGTTAGTAAGTCTTCTTTGTAAATATCCTGATTTAGGTGTTCTCATCGCAGTATCCATGAAACTGTCTCTACCNGCNATTGCTTGGAAGAATACTTCAGTTGCACTAATACCTTTAGCATAGTTTTCTTTAATAAAACCATGAGCTTCAGGTCCTAAATCTTTCTTTATGAAGTGAGGAAGAGTTCTGTTTGTATATCCAAAATTAATTCTGTTACCTCTAAGAGATGTTTGTCCAATAAATCCATTCATTAGTACTAAATTTGTCATTTTATCTCCTGCTCCTGCTTGTGCAGAATTAACTAAGTGACTATCTTGGTCAGCATTCTTACTTAATAATTCACCAAGTTTAGATCTTGCCTTAGATAATAGAGCTTGCATTTTTGCTTCAAATGTTTCAAATACTGTAATACCTGGATAAGGTTCAATTTTATTGGATCTGTATAATTTTTCTAAAGATTCTGATTCTTTTAATGTTTCATCAAGAATCTTTTTTATCTTATTTTTATCATTATCTTTTATATCAAAGTCATTAAATGATACTGTAAATCCTATTTTTTGAGCTACATGTAATCCCATATGAATTATTTTATTTAAGAAATCAATAGCATGATCTTGATCATAGTCTAAGAATAATTTGTGGATAATATATCCTCCTTCAGGGCCGATAAATGAGCTATCAATAATACCTTTATTTAATGAACCATTTTTAATTACAATTTCTCCTTTTTCTACTTTACCGTTATTCAAAATCTTACCTTTTTTAGTAAAATTAAATGTTTCAGGTAATAATAAAGAGAATATGTCTTTTCCTGAGATTAATCCATCTTTATTTGCCTTAGGCAAATCTTTTTCAATTCCACAAGAAAGAACTAAATCGGAGGCCTGGTGTTTTGTTAACATCATATCTTTAGTTAAATAATATATACCAAGAATNCTGTCTTCGATTGCTCCAATAATACTTAAACCATATCTAGGTGTAACAACTTGATTATCAAGNAATAAGATCGATTCAGCTTCAGCTCTAGCTTCAATTGTTTGAGGAACATGTAAGTTCATTTCGTCTCCGTCAAAGTCTGCATTATATGGTAAACATACTGCCGGATTAATTCTTAATGTTTCTCCAGGAACAACTTTAACTCTATGTGCCATCATAGACATTCTATGAAGAGATGGTTGTCTGTTGAATAAAACAATATCTCCATCAATTAAATTTCTGTCCACTGAATATCCTGGAACTAATTCTTCTAAAATCATTGGAAGTGTATCAGCAGTTACTTTCTTTCTTCTATTTTCATTTGTTGTTACATAAGTTACAGAAGGGTAATTACCGATGTTATTTAACATACCTTTAATCCAATCCATATTCCATTCTGTCACAACTTCGGGTACAGTCAATTCCCTTGCAATATTTTGAGGAACTCCAACTTCATTTACATTTATATGAGCGTCAGGAGATATAACAGATCTAGCACAGAAGTTAACTCTTTTACCGGATAAATTTTGTCTAAATATACCTTGTTTACCTTTAAGTCTCTGTGATAATGTTTTAAGTTGCCTTCTTGTTCTATGTCTTGCTGGNGGTACACCTGATATTTCATTATTAAAGTATGTTGTTACNTGATACTGTAATAGATCCCAAAGATCTTCTACAATAATTTCTGGAGCTCCAGCGTTAACATTTTCAAGTAATCTTTGATTAACTCTTACTACATCAGATAACTTGTGTGTAAGATCATCTTCAGATCTTTCTCCAGTTTCAAGTGTTATAGATGGTCTCATTGTAATAGGAGGTACCATTAATGTTGTTAATATCATCCATTCTGGACGAGCATTTTCGGCAGTCATTCCAAATAGTTTAACATCTTCGTCAGGTATTTTTTCCATCCATTCTAATAAATCATTAGGCCATAATCTTTCATCACCATACATATATGTTTGAGGTTTGTTGAACTTTACCTTCTCTCNTCCNTCATTACAATGATGACATTTTTTAACATTGGCAACAGATTTTACAAAATCTCGTACAGCTTTTTGTAATGCACTTTGTTCTAAATCGTTTCTTGCTGTTTCAATTTTTTCTAAGAACGCTTGTTTTTTTGATTCAGGAATTGGAACTTTTCCGCAAGATTTACATGTTGCTCTTATGAAATCNTAAATATGGTCTTTATATAAAATATGAATAACTGGTTTTGATAAATTAATATAACCGAAGTGTCCNGAACAATTCTTCATTCTACCACCACAAGTTCTACATGATAAACCAGGGTCAATAACACCCATTGCCGGATCCATTAAACCTTTTTCTACCGGATAACCGTCTGAATCATAAATTTCAGGTGTTACAATATTTACAACTCCCATTTTCTTTGTTTGGCTAGGTGAAACTAATCCAAACTTAATTTTACTAACATACTTACTTATTACCATTTCTACTAAATTTATCTTTTAAGACTAATTGAGGTTTAATACCCATACTCTTTAATTCATCTACTAAAAGTTTGAATGCATAAGACATTTCAACTTCACTTACNGTTGAACTATCGCAAGTTACACAATAAGGTTTTTTCTTGTATGANTCATANGCAGCTATATCACCNCANGAATCACAAACTCTTACAATTTCAAGNTCAGAATCAAATCTTTCTTTTAANAATAATGCTGAACCGTGTGCTATAAGNGTATCTTTTTCCATGTCTCCAAATCTCAGACCACCTTCCATTGCTTTACCNGCTGTTGGTTGACGTGTTAATAATGCNACNCTACCTCTNGATCTAGATTGCACCTTGTCTGTNACTTGGTGTTTTAATCTTAAATAATAAATATTACCTACAAATATCTTGGCTTCATATGATCTACCTGTTCTACCATCGTANAATGTTTCAGTTCCGTTTTCGTTAAAACCAAGATCCTTTAGTTCTTTTCTTAAGTCTTCAATTTTTTCTCCGGAGAATGGTGTACCATCGATATATCTTCCGTTTAATGATCCAACTTTTGCTCCTAGAGCTTCCATAATATGTGANACGGTCATTCTTCTCATACCGAAAGGATTGAATAGAACATCAGGTACAGTTCCNGAGGATGTAAATGGCATATCTTGTGGTTTTGCTACATAACCGATGATACCTTTTTGACCATGTCTTGAAGATACTTTATCTCCGATACCAATTGGTCTTGTATCTCTAACTTCAACATTAATCAANGGATTACCTGCACTAGATTCTGTTAAAATAACTTTTGAGACAGTTCCATTTTCACCATACTTNACTCGTGTAGATGAATCTTTTCTAATGTTTGCAGCTGTACTGAATGATTCTAATTTTGATAAAAATCNTGGAGGNGAGGTTTTACCAACAATAACATCTCCACCNTTAATATATGTTTCAGGATTAATTAATCCGTCTGTATCTAGATGTTTATAATCATCTTCCATTGTGTATCCTTGTACATCTTTATCAGGTATACATACTCTATCGATTTGACCTGCTGAATATCTTCTTCTTTCTGTTGCGTATGGTCTAAAATGAGAAACTCTTCCCATTCCTCTATCTACAGAAGCTTGATTTACAACAACACCGTCATGCATGTTATAACCATCATAATTTACAATTGCAACAACTAGATTTTGCCCACCTGTGATGTGGTCACCAAATATATCTTGAGTATAGCTTTTTACAATTGGTTTTTGAGTATAATGTAAAACATTTACATTTGTGTCTAATCGATTAATATAATTTGTAGAATAAAGAGATGTACCTTGCATTTGATTTTTTTGACCTCTTAACAATCTTCCTGCAGGATCGTGATTTGCAAATGGTACCATACTTGTATTCATTCCAAAAATATTTAATGAATCTATTTCCATATGCGTATGTTTTTTTGTTATATCTTTCTCGGACAATGCAACAAGTGTTGATTCTTCTTCTAAAGGATCTAATTCTTCAATTACACCATCTTTAATTAAATCACTATATTGAATTTTTCCTTCATTTAATTGTTTAATGTGATCTTCAGTGAATAATGACTTACCATTTTCCAGTACAATTAATGGTCTTCTTAATCTATTTTTATCAAGTTGTATAACTAATATATCTTCATTTTCATTATATAATAAATTTAAATTTTTTGATAATTTATTTAAACGTCTTTCTTTTTTTACTTTATTAATATAGGAATTAACATCTTTTACTTTTCCAACTAAAATTCCATCTACATATACGTCTGTCATTATTTGTATTCCTCCATACCCAGGGATATAAGTTTTTTGATATTTTTAGTATATTCCTTGTCTTCTAACTCAGTTGTAATAGTCCCCATTAGAGCAAGTACTTTTCTTAATCCGATATTCTTACCTTCTGGCGATTCAATTGCTCCCAATCTCCCCCAATGTGTTGGGTGTAATTCTCTAGCTTGGAAACTTTCTCTATTTGAATCTAATAATGATGTAACTCTTCTAAGTTGTGAAATTGCAGCTATTGGGTTATCTCTTTCTAATCTTTGAGATACACCTTGTCTGTTACCAGTCCAATTACCTGTTGCCATAGCTGATTTTATTTTTTCAGTCATAAACTTAGCNCTTACAAGTGATGCAATTGGNATAATTTTACCCCTTCTAACACCTCTGGTAAANATNTAGATTATATCATTCTTTAANCCTTTGAAATTTGTTCTGAATAAGTCTTCTAATAGGTCTCCAG
Organism: Candidatus Woesearchaeota archaeon; assembly: GCA_002686215.1. The sequence continues at coordinate 2,161 of NZAU01000056.1, read as the reverse complement.
ACATTCTAATTCTTTTNTTCATNTAATGNTCTTTATCNTCNTTTGTNATTTCTTTATTTTTATATTGAAGTAATTTCTTAACCATTCTGGATAAAAATCTTGCCTTAATTTTTCGGTGTTTTTTTGTTGTCCCNATATGTGGTAATAAAACTGTGTCTAAAATGGATTCTATTTTTTGTAATTTTCTGTCTTTAGGCAATGCCAGTAACATATGTTTTGCAACACCTTCTTTTGCTTCTTCTTCAGTTTTAATTTCCATATGTTCTAATAAATTGATAATAACTTCTTCCGGCATATTTTCAAAGCCAATTGCTTCAGCAATATCTTTATCTTTTGTCATACCAAGTGCCTTCATAAGTACAATGAATGGTATTTTTTGTATATTCGAGAAATTAACATGAAATAAACCTTCTTTGGTTCTATTAACTGTATGTGCGATCTTATATGTNTCAATTGATGAAAATACTTTTGCAGTATGTGTAATCGCACCTGAATCTTCTTCGATTAATATTCGATTTGGTGCTAAATCTTCAAGTAAAACTAATGCTCTTTCAATTCCATTGATAATAAAATAGCCTCCAGGATCCATAGGATCTTCACCATGATTAATTAACTCTTGTTTAGAAAGACCTTCTAAATAACATAATTTTGAACCAATCATAACTGGAACTTCAGCAATTTGAACTTCAGCTCTATCTCTTTCTTTACCATCCATTAAAAGTGCAACTTCTAAAATAACTGGTGCTGTATATGTTAAATTTCTCATTCTTGCTTCGCTAGGATATAATGGTCTTTCAGATCCATCCGCTTCTGTGATTACTGGTTTTTTGATAGAAATATCTCCAAATACAAATTTTACTTCTTCTGTTTCNACTGGAATAACTGCAGGCATAAGTTCTTTTTCAGAGTCTACAATTTTTTGCATTCTCCATTCAATAAATGAATTGTATGAATCAATGTTACTTTTTACAAATCCATTTTCTTCATAGAACTTTTTTACAATTATTCTTTTATCCATTATAGAACTCTCCTGTAATAATCGTATGAACCAGTGACATCACTCTTTCTGCTAATTTGAATTACGTCACCTGTTTCAGCTTCTAAAGCTTTAGATAAGGGATCTTTAATAGTCATAACCGGTAATTGTGATAAAGATATATTATATTGTTTACATAAATTTTCAATTTGTTTTTCGTTTAGAATTTTTGCATCGTTAACTAGATAGTGTTCTCTTATATTTTTTTTAAAATCAATCTTAGTTTTCCTAGCAGCCACTTTATCCCTCGAGTTACGTATAGCCTTGAATGATTATCTTTATAAAATTATTGATTTGGGGCTATGTATATCATAAATAACCGAGTTTATAAAAATATCGGATTTAATTAAAGATTTTTACTAATATAACTCCATATATGAAATATTTAATAGGCTTTGACAATATTACAAAAGTCCAAAATTTTTTACTTTTNAGCATTCTTCTATTAAATGCATCAATTTTTGTTAACATATCCGCCATATGATTCTGTAATTTTGTAGTATATAATTATATCTATATTATGAAATTTATCTTGTAAATAATAAATGCAANATAAAGGCAAACCATTATTATTCCAGTTTTCTTTGGAATGACTTTTTTATTATANATNAATAAATATAGNNCAAAAGATATTAGGAACCATGAAACTAAGTCAATATTAACTATTGTTTTTGATATTGGATTATCTATAATTAAAGCTCCAATTCCAACACCCATTAATGGATTAGTTATATTAGAACCAATTAAAACTCCAAGACTCATATCCTTTGATTTTTTTCTAATACCTTCTATTGCTGTTGTAAGTTCAGGTAAACCGGTGGCAATTCCAATTATTAAAACNCCAATAAAGCTTTGTTCTATACCNATGGATTTNGATAAATAAACAGCATAACTNACAATATTATCTGCACTTAAAGATAAAAACATTAGTCCTATTATTAGATAAAAAATGTGAATGAATATATTTTTTGAGTTAGATGTTTTAATTTTTCTTGAAGATTCTTCAACATCATATAATTTATTTAAATAAAATAAATATAACAATAATAAAATTAAACCTTCTAATCTGGAGATTACACCATTAAGTCCGAGAACAATTAAAAGCCCTATTGAAAATAACATAAA
>NZAU01000006.1 GCA_002686215.1 Candidatus Woesearchaeota archaeon | reverse complement strand
GAAAACTCTGTTCGCAGAGGCGTATTTCGTATTCCCACTCTTGATGAGAATGGTAACCTTGTAACTTTGGCAAGACCTATGCCAAAAGCACCTGTCGTAGAAACTCCTGTGACTGAATCTCCAAACATTTCAAACGTGATTGAGTTTCCCAAAACCGAAACTGAATCTTACGTTCCTTCCAAGGTGAATGGTTACGTAAAGTTTGGTCATTACAATGATATCAAGACCATCGCTAAATCTGGTCAGTTCTACCCGATTTTCATCACTGGTTTGTCTGGTAATGGTAAGACGATGATGATTGAACAAGTTCACGCTGAAATCAAGAAAGAACTTTTTCGTGTGAACATCACCATTGAAACCGATGAAGATGACATGATTGGTCATTACGCTCTGGTTGATGGTCGGACTGTCTGGCAAGACGGACCAGTGACCATGGCAATGGAGCGTGGTGCTACTTTGCTTCTGGATGAGGTTGACCTTGCATCCAACAAAATCATGTGTCTCCAGCCTGTTCTGGAAGGTAATCCACTTCTTATCAAAAAAGAAGGTCGGATTGTTCGTCCTGCGCCTGGGTTCACTGTCATGGCGACTGCAAACACCAAAGGTAAAGGTTCAGAAGATGGTCGGTTCATTGGAACTAACATTCTCAACGAAGCCTTCCTTGAGAGATTTCCTGTGACTGTAGAACAAGAGTATCCCTCTGTTTCGGTTGAGAAGAAAATCGTCATCAAACTCATGGAAACCCTTGGGTGTGTGGATGAGGAATATGCTGGAAAACTGGTTGACTGGGCGGATTTGATTCGCAAAACCTTCTACGATGGTGGAGTTGATGAAATCATCGCTACTCGCCGTTTGGTTCACATTGTTCATGCTTTTGCAATCTTCAAAGATCGTATGAAAGCGATTGCGATGTGTGTCGCTCGGTTTGATGACCAGACCAAAGAAGTTTTCATGGACCTTTATTCCAAGTTGGATGAGAAGGTTTCGGTTGAAGAAAATTCTGAACCTGAAAAGTCAGAATGGGAAGCCGGAAAGACCGAAGAAATTCCTTGGTAATCGGTTGATATATAGAGAGTGGGAGAAATCTCACTCTCTTTTTTTATGGCCTAAAGTGGAGTTATTATGGTAGACATCAAAGTACCAGTTGAAGAATTACGTAAAGCAAAAATAATGGTTTGTACTCCCATGTATGGTGGGATGTGTGGTGGAATGTATGCAAAAGCGTGTTGTGACGTGTCAACACTTGCATCAAAATATCAGATGGACCTGAAGTATTTCTATCTCTTCAATGAATCTCTGATACCAAGAGCAAGAAACTATCTCTGTGATGAGTTTTTGAGAAGTGAATATACTCATCTCATGTTCATTGATGCAGACATTCATTTTGACCCAAGAGATGTTCTTACTCTTGCAGCCTTAGACAAAGACATAATNGGTGGACCATATCCNAANAAGTGTATCGCCTGGGANAAGGTTCGNAANGCNGTTGATATGGGNCTNGCAGACGAGAATCCNCAAATNTTGGAAGANTATACTGGNGATTANGTTTTCAATCCAGTAGANAATACNAAGAAAATCAATGTGAATGATCCAGTAGAGGTTCTTGAAATNGGAACTGGTTTNATGATGATAAAGAGNCAAGTGTTTGACGATTTTCGTGAAGCGTTTCCNCAATTCACTTACAAACCAGACCANAATCGTTCAGAACATTTTACTGGTGACCGATACATTCATGCTTATTTTGATACTGTCATTGATTCAAAACAATATCTTGGTGACGTTTCTGATGAAAGTGACAGATACTTGTCGGAAGATTATTTCTTCTGTCAATTTGTTCGTAAGATAGGTTACAAAATCTATCTTTGCCCTTGGATGAGATTGGCACATACTGGTTCGTATGTCTTCAATGGTTCAATGGGAAGCCTTGCAAAACTTGAATTTGCATCACATGGAATGGATAATGAAANTAGAGTGAAANATTATGANAAACGAAGAANNAGANAATCTAAANATAGAAANAAACGAAATTGAATATGCNTTTGATGAGGATNTGTATATTCAAGAATTGANGAATCACATTGATTCTACCTATACAGCACATTATGCTCAGAACAGAGTACAATCAACTGAATTCATCGCTGATGCAGGACATGGGGAGGGGTTCTGCATCGGCAACATTATCAAATANGCACAACGTTACGGAAAGAAAGCTGGTCGTAACAGAAAGGACTTGACAAAGATNGCACACTATGTCATAATAATGTTATTCATACATGATAATCTAATTGGAGATAGCAATGAAATTAAGTGAAAGTACAGTAACGTTCCTCAAGAACTACGCAACAATCAATCAAAGTTTAGAATTTCGTGAAGGTGATACGCTCAAAACTGTATCTCCCTTGAACACAATTCTAGCCTCTGTCAAGATTACAGAGAACTTCCCAAGNAACTTTCCAATCTATGANTTGAATNGNTTTCTTGGAACAATCAATNTATTTGATNANCCTGAACTTGANTTNGGNGAAAANTCAGTCAANATTTCTGATGGTAAAAGATACGCTGAGTATCGNTATTGTGGAAGTAGTTCCATGTTCCAAACNCCACCCGANAAAGATATAAGTTTTCCAATGGCGGAAATTAGTTTTACACTTGAGACAGATGACTTCAAACAAGTTGTCAATGCTGCCAATACTCTTGGTTTACCAGAGATAGTGGTAGAAGGCGATGGCACAGCNATTCGTCTGGTCGTTTCTGATACTGGTAATGTCAGTTCTGATATATTCTCCATCAAAGTTGGAGTGACTGANAAAACATTCAGAATGGTTTTCAANACAGAAAACCTCAACAAAGTCATGGAAGGTAGTTANGATATAGAACTCTCTTCTAAAAGAATATCACACTTCAAAAGAAAATCGGATTCCCTTGAATATTGGATTGCTCTCGAGCAGAACTCCACATATGAAGGGTAATCATGTCAGAATCTTTGTTATGGGTCGAGAAATATCGGCCGAGAACTATTGAAGATTGTATTCTTCCNGAATCAATCAAAAAAACTTTACGTGATGTAGTNAGTCAAAANAAGATACCAAACATGATGTTTACTGGAACATCTGGTATTGGTAAAACAACTGCTGCTCGTGCGATTTGNAANGAGACACAAGCGGACTATCTTATCATCAATGGTTCTGATGAAGGTAGAATGATTGACACTCTCAGAACAAAGTTGACACAATTNTGTTCTACAATCTCATTGTCTGGTAGTCGCAAGGTTGTAATCATAGACGAAGCAGATTACATGAATGCTGACTCTGTTCAACCAGCGATGAGAAACTTCACAGAACGATTTGCGGATAACTGTTCTTTTATCTTCACTTGTAATTACAAAAATCGTATCATAGAACCGATTCACTCTCGTTGTGCTGTGATTGACTTCTCTTTGAAAAATGGAGAGAAACAAGTCATNGCAGCTCGTTTCATGAANAGAGTGGAAGGTATTCTTACGGATGAATCTATTGATTACGATAAAGAGGTAATTGCAAAACTTGTTCTCAAGCACTTTCCAGATTTTCGNAGAGTGCTAAACGAGTTGCAAAGATACTCAACTTCTGGTGAAATCAATTCTGGTGTTCTTGCAAACATCAAGGAAATGAATCTCAAGGAGTTGATAGATTCGTTGCGTGAGAAAAACTTTTCCAAGATGAGACAGTGGGTTGTTGCAAACGTAGATAATGACCCTGCAACTGTCTATCGTAAAATCTACGATGAGCTATATAATGTAGTGGATAAAGGTTCCATTCCACAAGCGGTTCTGACAATTGCAGAGTATCAGTATAAATCTGCTTTTGTTGCAGACCAAGAGATTAACCTTGTCGCCTGTCTTGTTGAGTTGATGGCAGAATGTGAGTTCGTATGATGGAAATGACACAATTTCACAAAGATTATTCTGGTGTTTCAATCTTTGGTAAACGTATTTTACACGTGGCTTCTCCTGTTCGTTGGAAAGGTCGCAAGTATGAAGTAGAGAGATGCTCAAATTGGAAAGTGATGATGGATACAGTTCACTTTCTGCCTATTTGTCATCATTATATCTTGATTCCTGAACTGAATACATTGTCTCCTTCAGACCCATTGTATTCTATGGATAATGTAACCATCATTCCGTTTCCGTATCCACAATCCGTGATGCAGAATCGTGCTAACTTTGATGGTAAAACATTTTGTCGTATCTTTTCTGGTAGACAGAAAGTGGAGTTTCGCCCTGGTGAGTTTGTGACACTTCACACTTCATCTATTGATATTGATTTTGTCTTCTGTCATCAACCAGAGATACTTACAAATGTTTTGTGGAATCTGTTATCGTTGCGATATGGTATGAATAACACCGATTCCATGTGTTTCTTTCATTGGGTTGATTGTAANGCATCAAGTCCTGCACCAGCCTTTCCACCAACATTCTTTCGTCAGTTTGAAGCGATTGACAGATGCAGTAAAATCTTCTTTCACTCTGATGCTAGCACGAAGTATCTTCTCTCNAACTTTGAGAAGAAACCTCATGTTCTTGTTCCAGATGAGAACACACTNATGAGTAAGATTGGAAAGATGCCTCTCAAAGCTCGTGAACTTCCAATGACAAATGGTGAATACTGGAATGCTCCAGATGGAATCAAAGCAATTGCATTCAATCATCGTTGGAACGAAACAACTGGTGCAAGAAGTTTTCACAAGATGATGCAAGGACTTCCAGATGAGTATCAAGTATTTGTGACTGATGCAAAGGTGAAGAAACCATTGTCTGGATATTCGCCAGTTGAGAATGCTTCTTTGGAAGAATTGGAAGAGAATGATTCTAACGAAGAGTCAGTATTTGAGCCAGGAAGATTCAAGTATGCGTATGAAGGTGTTCCAGATTCACTCCTTGGTTCTTACGAACTCTATTCTGATTTTCTGCGAAACTCTTATGCTTCGGTTGCGTGGATAAAGGGNTATGCAACTTGGAATCTTTCAGTTCAAGANCCAATCCTTGCAGGAACTCCAACTCTTGTTTANGATTCTCCGATGATGAGAGAAGTTCTGGGAGACAATTATCCTNTNTANTTCAANACGAAGGATGATTTTCAACACAAACTACAAAATCTCCCAGACAACTTCTCTCATCAAATNCCCAAACACGATGAAGTGTTTCGTGGNAACTTGGTGAATGCTATGGAAAACAGTTGGAATGTGACNAAGGAAAACAAAGAAGGTTCTTTCTGCAAACCTTGGTTGTATTTCATTCTCAATGACTTGGAATACAAGAAAGATTTTCTGTATCAAACTCATCCAATCATGGTGGATGCTCAGGGTGGTAATTCTTGGGAAACGATTCGTAGATGGTGTTTGCAGTTNGGNCTCAAAGATGATCCACNCTCTCGTCATACTCGTTTGTTTATTCCAAATGATGAGGTTAGAAAGAAGATGGAAAAATATTTAGAAGGATACGATGGTTCTAAACATTCCATGAAGAAACACGAAGCGTTTCATAGTGAACTCAACAAGACCAAAGTTCGTTCATCTCTTTCGGAGTTTATGTCATGAGTCCATTTGATTTCACTAAACAGATTGAGCATGGTAAACAGAATCTTATTGATGAGAATCCAGAACTTGAAAAGGAATACAAACCTTTCATTGTAAATCGTGCGTTGAGTTTCAGTCATGACATGGTTCTTTATGCAAATCTCATGAATGAATACAATCACCTTGATTCAAAACTTCAGTTTGACTTTTTTCTAAATAGTATTAGACCAAAGAAACGATACAGTAAATGGTTGAAAAGAGAGAACAATGAAGTTCTTGAATTGATAAAAGATTATTATAAATGCAGTTATGCGAAAGCGAGAGATTATGCTACACTTCTCAATGATTCGCAACTGGATATATTAAGAAAACATTCTGATAAAGGTGGTTTGAAAGGGAAAAAATGAGTGAAAACATCATTGATTCCATGATTGAAGTGAGATTGAAAGAGGCTGATGATTTTCTCAAAGTCAGAGAAACCCTCACACGCATCGGCATCGCATCAAGAAAAGATAAAACTTTATTTCAGTCATGTCATATTCTGCACAAGCAGGGTAAGTATTACATAGTTCATTTCAAAGAATTATTTGCACTTGACGGAAAAGCATCCAACTTTTCTGAAAACGACAAAGCAAGAAGAAACACGATTGCAAACTTGTTAGCGGAATGGGAACTCATTTCGCTCGCAGATGCAGGAAAAACAGAGGAACCAACTGTCCCATTAAGTCAGTTAAAAATCCTTTCCTTCAAGGAAAAGGACGAATGGGAGTTGACTCCTAAATATAATATAGGAAATAAAAGAGAAACCGATGCTGACAATGAGTAGTGATTTACGTTACTACAAGTTGAATCCAGAGGTCAAAGATCCATATCGTGCCACTAGTGGTTCGGCGTGTTTTGATTTGTACTCTTTTCTGCAAGAAGATTCAGAAGTAACAGTATATAGAAACGATTTTGAAGAGACAGAGAAGGTAACGAGAGCGGTAAGACAGAAAAGAGTACCTATCAATCCTAAAGAGAGGATTCTGATTCCAACTGGATTGATACTTGATATTCCAAAAGGTTATTCTGTACGACTTTATCCAAGGTCAAGCCTTGCATTGAAACAAGGACTTACACTTGCAAACAATGTAGGTATCATAGATTCAGATTATGTAGAACCAGTTTTTGCCATGATTTTCAATATGAGTGGTTATGTAAAGTACATCAATCACGAAGAAAGAATTTGTCAGGCAGAATTATTCAAAGACCAACCTCACGTTTTAGAAGAGGTTTTTGAAAGACCAGAACGCAAGACAGAACGTGATGGTGGGTTTGGTTCAACAGGGAAAAAATGAGTCGTTTAAATGTAGATAAAATAACAGGTGCAACAGGAACAGCATCTGGCGCACCAATTACTTTGTCTGGTGATACTGCAACTTTGGGAAGTGCAGTTGATCTGGG
>NZAU01000005.1 GCA_002686215.1 Candidatus Woesearchaeota archaeon | reverse complement strand
CAGGACTCTTACAAGCGTGCCGTTACAGCTACTATCTTGGAAAACCAAGAAAGAGCTATGAAAGAAGACGCTGCTTTCTTAAATGAAGCTGCTCCTGCTAATGCTACAGGTTCATCTGTACAAAATTGGGATCCAATCCTAATTTCTTTAGTTAGAAGAGCTATGCCTAATTTGATTGCTTACGATATTGCTGGTGTTCAACCTATGACAGGTCCAACTGGTCTTATCTTCGCAATGAGAAGCAGATTTACTTCACAATCTGGTACTGAAGCATTATTTGACGAAGCTGATACAGATTTCTCTAGTAGAAATGCTGCTGGTGACTCAACTAGTGACTCTGGTGCTGCTCAAACTGGTACTAACCCAGCTCTATTAAATGACGATCCTTCGACTGCTTACACAAGAGGTCAAGGTATGGCTACAGCAACTGCTGAAGCACTTGGTGATTCATCTAACAACGCTTTTGCACAAATGGCATTCTCAATTGAGAAATCAACTGTGACTGCTAAGTCAAGAGCTCTAAAAGCTGAATACACTATGGAGTTGGCTCAAGACCTTAAAGCAATTCACGGTTTAGACGCTGAGACTGAATTGGCTAACATCCTATCTGCTGAAATCTTAGCTGAGATCAACAGAGAAGTTGTAAGAACAATTTACATCAACGCTGAAATCGGTGCTTCTGATAACTCATCTACACACATTGGTGCTGTAAGTGCTATCAACACAACATCTGCTGGTATCTTTGATTTAGATACAGACTCAAACGGTAGATGGTCAGTTGAGAGATTTAAAGGCCTAATGTTCCAAGTTGAGAGAGAAGCAAACGTGATCGCTCAAAGAACGAGAAGAGGTAAAGGAAACCTTATCATCTGTTCAGCAGACGTAGCTTCTGCTTTACAAATGGCTGGTGTCCTAGACTACGCTCCTGCTCTTAACAACAACCTAAACGTTGACGACACAGGTAATACTTTTGCTGGTGTTCTTAACGGTAGATACAAAGTGTACATTGATCCATATGCTGCTAACAATACTGCTAAGCAATATTTTGTGGTAGGATACAAAGGAACTTCACCATACGATGCTGGTATGTTCTACTGCCCATATGTACCTCTACAAATGGTAAGAGCTGTTGGTGAGAACTCATTCCAACCGAAAATCGGTTTCAAAACTAGATACGGTATCGCTGCTAACCCATTCCACACAGGAACAGTTGGCGCAGGTTCAAATGGAGCAATCTCTATCTCGGCTAACTCAAACAAATATTACAGAAGAGTTAAAGTCACAAACTTAATGTAATCCTTGTTGATACAAAAATTAAGAAAGGGCGCTTCGGCGCCCTTTTTTTTACTTCCCTAAATAACAGTATGAAATCACCATACAAAGAATTACTAGGAATATTAATATCAGGTCTAATACTATCTGGTATTATAATATCACTAGCANGGTATTTNAAACCTAATCCATTAGAAAATGTTGAGAAAAGAATGGATAAAGTTTCTAAGAAACTAAAATTTCTTACAGAAAACGAGAAGAAACTTAAACGAGCCTCTGAAGATAAAGAATGGAATGATCTAGACAAAGAAGATAAATAGTAATATGAGTATAAGAAGACAACCAGACAGTATCGATTATGCATCACCAACGCAGTTTGTATTAAAGATCAATCAACTACCAGAAGTACAATTCTTTATTACTAACTGTAATTTACCAGGTATNAATCTTGGTGAGGCAGTTATTCCTACACCTCTAAAACAAATTCCTGTTATGGGTGATGAGTTAACATTTGAAAACTTATCTATTGGATTTCTTGTAAATGAAGAGTTTACAAACTATATTGAAATACAAAAATGGTTAAATGCAATTGGTTTCCCACAAGCAAGAAGTCAGTTTACTAGTTTTAGAGCAAATCAATCAGTGACACCACAAGAAAAATTAGGTGTACAAAATGACTCAGTGCCAGGTAAATCTACAAAGGCAAACGCAATGTTTTCAGATGCAACCCTGACANTACTTACAAACAAGAACAATCCTGTCGCAGAGGTTAAGTTTGAAGACTTATATCCTGTATCATTATCATCATTAGAATTTTCACAGGAACAAACAGATGTACAATATTTAAAAGCATCAGCAGACTTTTCATATAAATACTATACGATACAAAAACTATAATCTTACATACAACGGAGCGACAATGATACCATATACAGATGATGAATGGAAATGGGTCTCGGGTAAATAAAACCCTTGACATTAAACACTTTTTAGTGTACAAATTATATTATGACATTAGACGAATTAAAAAAAATCGTAGCAAAAGAATTACCCGTAAATAAAGAGCGTCTTGATACAGAGAGTTTACGAGGACAAGAACTATACGCAAAATTCCTAGATTACAAAACCAACTTTGCTTTCTTACTTGCAAAGGCAAACGGTGATTACAAAAGACTATACAGAGAAAAATGGGAATACTATGGTGGAAAAGCAGATGCCAAAGTATATGCAACAAAACCATTTGACTTAAAAGTGCTCAAAACAGATTTATCAGTTTACATAGAATCAGATCAAGAAATCATAGATGCAGAAAACAAAATAGTTTACTTAGAAGAAACTGTTAAGTATATCGATGGTGTTTTAAAGGCAATTAATTCTAGAGGCTGGGATATTAAAAACTGTTTGGAGGCACAAAAGTTTGAAGCTGGATTAATGGGCTGATGACTACTTGGATTAAAAAAATAGATGATGTTCATCTATATGTTCATTCAGAACCATCGGTGTTAAAAGAGTTATCAACTTATTTTACCTTTGAAGTGCCTGGTGCAAAGTTTATGCCAACTGTCCGAAATAGAATGTGGGACGGCAAAATCAGATTATTCTCATTACGAAACAATACAATTTATGTAGGATTACTTCCATACATCGAAGAGTTTTTAAATAACAATCAAGTCGAATATACTCTTGACGATAATGTAAAAACTGATACTAAAGTCACAGAGGAAAATGTTGTTGGATTTATTAACTCATTAAAAATTCCATTTGAATATAGAGACTATCAACTAAAATGTATTATGGATGCATTGGCAAAACAGCGTGGATTATTTGTATCGCCAACTGCGTCTGGTAAGTCATATATGATTTATGTACTTTGTAGATTTTATAGACTTATGGATAAAAGAATTTTAATTATTGTTCCAACAACTTCACTAGTAGAACAAATGGCTTCTGACTTTGTTGACTATGGTTGGAGTGCAAAACAAATACATAAAATCTATTCAGGTCATGATAGAGAAACACACAAACCTGTTGTTATATCTACATGGCAATCTTTATATAAACTTCCAAAGAAATTTTTCAAAGACTATGGTGTAGTGTTTGGGGATGAAGCACATTTGTTTAAAGCAAAATCATTAACAAACATTATGGAAAAACTTACAGATTGTCCATACCGTTTTGGATTTACAGGAACACTTGACGGAACACAAACACATAGATTAGTATTAGAGGGATTATTTGGTAAAGCAGAAAAAGTAATTACAACAAAAGAGCTCATGGATAAAAATACACTTGCNAAACTAAATGTTGTTTGTTTACTTTTAAAACACAAAGAAGAAGAATCTAAATCTATCAAAGACGGTAATTATGCAGATGAAATACAATATTTAATTTCACATAATAGAAGAAATAAATTTATATTTAATCTATGCGACACTTTAAAAGGTAATACATTATTACTATATCAAATGGTTGAGAAACATGGTATGGTATTATATCAACTATGTCAAAAACTAGATAGAGATTTACATTTTGTATATGGTGGTGTTGACGCANAGGAAAGAGAAGAAGTAAGAAGACTAACAGAGAAGTCAGATAAGAGTTTAATCATAGCTTCTTATGGAACATTTTCTACTGGTATTAATATTAAGAATATTAACAATGTTATATTTGCATCACCAAGTAAATCAAGAATTAGAGTATTACAATCTATTGGTAGAGGATTAAGAAAAAGTGAAACTAAAAACGATGTGACTTTGTACGATATATCAGATGATCTATCATATAAAAATAAAAAAAACTTTACACTAAGACACTTTGAAGAAAGAATAAATATTTACAACGAAGAAGAGTTTGATTATAGAATAGATAAGGTCAATCTATGATAAATCATTTACACCCACTTAGCGTGTCTTATTCTTCCATTAAAAAGGGTATTATATGTATTATATAAAACTAACTAATGGTGACGACATTGTTGCCGATATTTCCAAAAACACTAAGGGCGATTTCACAACCCTTGTTAATCCTTTTAAAATGGATACTAGACCTATGGTCACAGATGAAGGTGTAATAGATACTCTATCATTATCTTCTTGGTTGCATCCATATTCAGAGGACACTAGCATTAGAATTATGAAATCATCTATTGTCACAATTGTTCCAGCATCACCAGGTCTAAAAACATTCTACAAAAAACAATATGAAGTCTTTAAGAAAAATAGAGAAAAGACTCCTAAAGAATGGAAAGTAAAAGAAAGAAGAAGACCAACACCAATTCAAACTGCTCCCGACCCATTTGATGACTACATGGACGAAATGGAAGCTGAGGCTGAAGAGTGGAACAAAATAAAAAAACGAATCTATAATTAACCCTTGACAAAATCATCATCTATTGATATAAAAAGAAATGGCAAAAACAAAAAGTCAAAAAGAACATTATGTTGACAATAAGAAGTTGTTTGAGGCAATGAAATCATTCAAAGAACTTTGTAAAGAAGCTGAAGAGTGTGGTGATGAAAGACCNCCTGTTCCACATTANATNGGTGAATGTTTTTTAAAAATAGCAAATGGTCTATCATATAAACCAAACTTTGTAAACTACACTTANAAAGATGAAATGGTATCAGATGGTATTGAAAACTGTTTACAATATCTGTATAACTTTAACCCTGAGAAATCTAATAATCCCTTTGCTTATTTCACACAAATAATTTACTATGCGTTTATTAGAAGAATACAAAAAGAAAAGAAACAAACTCATATCAAACACAAAATGATTGAAAAGGAAGAGTATAGAACATATGAAACACTTCCTGGTGATACAAACTCTTATAACATACAAGGATTTGACCCCATGGTAATGCTACCAGATACACCTGTTTACAAAACAAAAGAAAAACATAAAGAAGATTATCCTCAAGGTTTAGAAGAGTTTATGAAAGATAAAGAATGAAAGTAGCGATTATAACTGATACACACTTTGGCGCTAGAAATGATAATGAAAATTTTAATGATTATTTCTATCAGTTTTATGAAGGTGTATTTTTTCCTTATCTACAACAGAATAATATTACAACGGTTTTACATTTGGGTGACCTTATGGATAGACGTAAGTATGTTTCATTTAAAACAGCAAAAGATTTTAGAGAAAGATTTATATTACCTTTAAAACATTTGAAAGTTGACTTTCATTGTCTAGTTGGTAATCATGACATATACTACAAAAATACAAACGATGTAAATTCATTAAAAGAACTTATAGGACAAACAAGTAATAAGTTTCATTTATATGAAGATGCAACAGATGTTAATATAGGTGGATTAGATATTTTATTCTTGCCATGGATTAATCCACAAAATTATGTTTACTCTATGGGTATGATCGATGAAACTAAAGCAAAGATATGTATGGGTCATTTAGAAATCAAAGGTTTCCAAATGCACAAAGGACAAGTTAGTGATACAGGTTATGAAAAAGAAATCTTTAGAAAGTTTGATACGGTATTCTCTGGTCACTTCCACCATAAGTCAGATGACGGACAGATTTATTATCTAGGTAATCCATATGAGATTTATTGGAATGATTGGAAAGATAAAAAAGGTTTTCATATTTTTGATACAGAAACATTAGAATTAGAAAGAATTGTAAATCCATATACAATACATGAAAAAATTTACTATGATGATACGCAAGAAGATTATGATAATCATGATGTAAAAAAATATGCTAAGAAGTATGTAAAAGTAATTGTAGTAAATAAAAAAGATTTATATAAGTTTGATATGTTTATGGATAGATTATTAAAGGCAGATGCACATGAAGTTAAAATTGTAGAAGACTTTTCAGATGCAAGTGCTGACAATGTATCAGATGATATTGTCAAACATGCTGAAGATACAACACAACTACTAGACAAATACATCGATGAGTTAGACATTGATTTGAATAAAGATAGATTAAAATCTATTATGCGAGGATTATATAATGAAGCTCAAGACTTGGAACTCTAAGTATAGGGTAATTTATGCAGACCCACCGTGGCATTTTAAATCGTATAGTCCAAAAGGCGATGGGCGTAATGCTACAAACCATTATGATTGCATGTCTATTAATGACATTTGTAATCTTCCTGTTAGTGATCTTGCTGACAACGATTGTGTCTT
>NZAU01000055.1 GCA_002686215.1 Candidatus Woesearchaeota archaeon | reverse complement strand
AATTCAAGCTACAGCATTAACAAATTCAAACTTATCAGGTAGTGCAGGTATTTCAAATGCAAACTTGGCAAATCCTACAACTACTTTAGGTTCATCTACATTAACATTAGGTGCGGCTACAACTGATATTGCAGGTTTAACTTCACTAGTTATTGATGACATTACAATTAATGGTTCAACAATGTCAACAACTGCTGGTAATACAGATATTAATTTATCGCCACATGGCACAGGTACAATTAAAGTACCAAGTGGTTACGAAGATAGAAGTGGTTTTGTAAATGAATCATTAGCAAACAAAGCATATGTTGACCAAGTTGCACAAGGTCTTGACGCTAAACCATCTTGTAGAGCGGCTACAACTGCTAACTTATCAGCAACTTATTCAAATGGTTCTAACGGCGTTGGCGCAACATTGACTGCTTCATCAAATGGTGCAATTACAATGGACGGTGTATCTCCAGTTGTTAATGATAGAATTTTAGTTAAAGACCAAACAGCGGCTGCTCAAAATGGTATCTATGTTGTAACTACACAAGGTGATGGTTCAAATGCTTTTGTATTAACAAGAGCAACTCCTGAAGACCAACCTGCTGAGTTATCAGGTGGTTCATTTGTTTTTGTAGAAGAAGGTACTGCTAACGGCGATAACGGTTATGTATTTACTCATACAGGTTTACCAACTTTTGGTACAACTGCTTTAGATGTAACACAATTCTCTGGTGCAGGTCAAATTACTTCAGGTGCCGCTTTAAGTAAAACAGGAAATCAATTAGATGTAGAAGTTGATAACTCTTCTATTGAAGTAAACGCAGACGCATTAAGAGTTAAAGCATTAGGTGTAACAAATGCTATGTTAGCAGGAAGTATAGACGGTGCTAAAATTGAAAACTTTGTATTTACAGATGAAAGTTCTACACAAGGCGCTGTACAAATTGGTAACCCTATGGAATTTTTAGCAGGTGAAGGTATTAACACCGTAGCTTCAGGTGGTTCTATAACTATTCAAGGTGAATTAGCAAGTACATCAAATATTGGTGTGGCTTCATTTAGTTCAGACAATTTCACGGTAACTTCAGGTGATGTTACCGTAACAACGGTTGACGGAGGTTCGTTCTAATGAAAATATGGACAAAGATTAAAAACTGGATTACTAAACCTTATATGAAACCATTAGTCTTAAAAAAGAAAGATGAAATAGATTTAAAAGGTTTAAAAAATAAAACTAAAAAAGAATTAGAAAAATTAGGTAGAAAAGTTGGTGTTGAATTAGACAGACGACTTACTAAAGATAAATTAATTAAACAAATTAAGAAACATTGTAAATAATGCCTACGGTAATAAAACCAAAACGAAGTGAAACGGCACTTTCAATACCAGCAGCTAACTCATTAGCAGTTGGTGAATTGGCAATGAATGTTACAGACGGTAAGTTTTATACAAAAACAACCGGTGGTCAAGTTAGAGAAATGGGTGGTGCAGCTGCCGTTACTTTACAAAATGTTACAACATCTGGTGCAGTTACAACTAATGACATTACTTTAGACGGTGCAAACTTAATTTTTGAAGGTTATCAAGCTAACGCATATGAAACAACATTAACAGCGGCAGAGCCAACAGCTGATAATACGGTTACATTACCAAATGCCTCAGGCACATTAGCCATGGACGGTGACGCATTAGCATATGGAATAGTTTTTGGAGGATAATAAGTGGCAAGTACATTTAAAAATGCAGGAATGGCGATACCTTTTGTAGATGACTCTAATGCTGATTTATATTCAGCAGGTGGTTCAGGTCAAGCAGTTATTCATGCGTTGTACATCACTAATAAATCCACAGCAAATAATGGTTTTGTAGATGTAAAAGTAACAACAGATGGTGGTTCAACTTTTTATCATGTTGCTAAAAAAATACAAATACCAGCTAGTAATACTTTAACTTTAGATAAACCTATAAATTTAGAGGCTAGTGATAAATTAAGAGTAATTGCTCATGCGTTACCAGATTCATCAACAGCAGATTTAGAAGTTTATGCTAGTATATTGGAGATAAGTTAATGGGTCTTTTAATACCTAAAAATACAAATAACGACCAAGCAAAATTTAATGGCATTCGTAGAACACCAGAAGGTATGCTTTATCTAACATCTATTGACCCTAATGTTGATAATGAATCAATTCAATATTCAAATTTCTATGAAGAAGGTAAATCAGATTTAGTACCAAAAGACGGTACAGATTATACCGAAGAAAGATTAGAATTATATAATGTTCAGTATTTTACAGGTGATAATTCTACTACCACTTTTACTTTAAATGCAACAGGAATGTCTGCTGAAAGTATTGCAGTATATGTGGATAATGTTAGAAAGACAGCATTTGCAGATTACTCCGTGTCAGGAACATCAATCACATTTGTTTTAAAACCAGCAAATAATAGTTCAATCACGGTAGGACAAATAAATAAAAGATATAAAAATAACGATAGTGATAGGTNCCAACAATTTACATTTGACTCAAATACTACAGCTACTTACCTTATAAATAGTAGTGGAGATTTGGTAAGAAGAGTAAATCACGAAGGTGGCCAAACATCTACAACAGATGATTTTGACACATTTGAAAGCTCGGCAAGTGTAAACACAACAACTTATCAGAGCGCAGTATAGGAATATAAATGGCAGATTTTAAACTAGGTAGAATTAAATTTAAATGGAGAGGTGATTGGGCAACTTCAACGGCTTATGTTGTTGATGATATTGTAAAGTACGGAGGTAACACATATACGGTTGTTACTAACCACACATCTCAATCTTCTTCAGCAAACTTTTATACAGACATAGCTTATTACTCTCTACATACAGAGGGTTTATTTTTTAAGGGTGATTGGGCAACTTCAACTCATTACAGATTAAACGACCTAGTAAAATACGGCGCATTTCAATATAGAACAACTACTCAACATACTTCAGGTGCAAGTTTTGAGCCTGCTAAATTTGAAGTGTATGGTGAGGGTTTTCAATTTGAAGATTCTTATAGTTCAAGTACAACTTACCAAGATGGCGATGTAGTTACATATGGTGGGTACTCATATGTTTATATAAACACAACACCAAGTTCAGGTAATACTCCGACAGACAACTCATATTGGGATGTCCTTACAACAGGTTTCAAAGCATTAGGTGAATATTCACACGGCACAACTTACAAAACAGGTGATACTATTCAATATGGTGGTAACAATTATGTTTGTATAGCAAATCATACAAATCAATATCCATCAAATTCAAACGGTACGGTAAACTCATCTTATTGGGTAAAAAACCTAGAAGGTTTTAATTACAGAGCGGCTTATGACGCTGCTACAACATATAATATTGGTGATGTAGTAAGATTAACTTCAACAACTTATGTTGCAATACAAGATAGAATTACAAATGTATCTCCTGATTCAGATGGTACAAAATGGCAAGTTCTTGCACAAGGAGATTCAGGTGCAGTATTAAGTACAAGAGGTGATATAATTAGACAAGGTGCTGCTGCTACTGAAAGATTACCAATTGGTGTTTCAGGTACGGTTTTAACAACAGACGGCACAGACGCTGTATGGGGTGCTCCTTTAGGTAAAAATGTAATTTATGTATCAAATCAAGGTAGTGATTCATTTGTAGGTTCACAATATCAACCTTACAAAACAATTAATTACGCATTATCTCAAGCGACTTCAGGTGATATTGTTGAAGTAAGTTCAATATCAGGGGGTACAGGCGGAACACCATCTGTTTATAATGATGTTGTTCAATCATCTTCAAATGGTCCAGGTACAGGTGCAAAATTTAGAATTACGACAGACGGTTCATCAACACCAACCGTAGAAATTATAGATGGTGGTACAGGACATGTTGAGGGTAATACAATTACGGTTAATGGTTCAAGTATTGGTGGTGCTTCTAATTTAACATTTACGGTTTTTTCTGTTTCACCAGGTGATGTTGTTTATGTGTTAAACGGAGTTTATAAAGAAAATTTACCTTTAATAGTTCCAGCGGGTGTTACATTAAGAGGTGAATCATTAAGAGGTACAGAATTACACCCTGCTTCAGGTACAGGTACACAAGTTAAAACGGTTTCAATAACAACGAATGTTAGTGGTGCTACTAACGGAACATATAATTATGTTCACGCTAGTGCTACAAACGGTAGTGGTGTAGCTGCTTCATTTGTTGCTAATGTTGTAATATCAGGTGGTGCGGCTTCGTCTGTTACAATTTATCATGGCGGTAAAGGATTTGCAGTAGGTAATACAATTACAATACCATCTGCCTCAATAGGTAATGGTGGTGATTTAGTATTAACGGTAGGCTCTCTTGAAAACAATAACGCTTCTAAAATGTTATTATTGAACAACGCAACAAATGTAACTCAATTTACATTTAAAGGTATGACAGGAACGCCAGGTGCTGGTGGTCAACCAAAAGCTGCTATTACATCTTTAGACCCTAGTGGTTCAATTACATCTGCTTCACCATATGTACAAAATTGTACATCTTCAAACGCTGGCGCAACTGGTATTGAAATTGATGGTAATTTACATAGTTCAGGTAATAAATCAATTCTTGCAAATGACTTTACTCAAATTAACTCTGACGGTATTGGTGTTCATGCAATTGGTGGTGGTCGTGGTGAGATGGTTTCTATCTTCACTTACTATTGTGCTAAATCATTTTATGCACACTCTGGTGGATTTATTAGAGGTTTAAATTGTTCATCTGCTTATGGTGAAACAGGTGCAGTTGCAGAGGGTACATTAGCTTCAGAATCACCTGTCTTAGCAACGACAAGAGGTAAATTATTAAAGTATGACTCAACACAATTTTTAGGCGCTGCTACAGAATCAGATGTACAAGATTGTATAGCAACAAGTGGACAAGGTACTGCTACCGTTTCAGGTGCTGGTGGTGCTAGTGCAAGAATTTTTAGAACAAACATCTCAACGGATGTGTTTCATATTGAGGCTATAACAGGTTCATTTGTTGATGGTGAAACATTAACAATTACAAAAGAAGACTCTTCAACATTCCAAGTTAAAGCAGCTTCTTCAAATGCTGAAACAGGATTAACTGGTGCATTGATACCTTTAGATGGTGTGGCGTTAGCAAATAACAATGTTATTACACCAGGTGCAAATATAGTGTTTGCAGGTAATAGTAATTATTACAGAGTTTCTGCTGTAACAGAAACAAATACAAATTATACAGGACCAGATTCATCTACAATCGCAATTGCTACGGTTAGATTAACTTCAAATATTCAATCTAGCGACGCTGTTGCTGATAATACAGATACTACCATTACAACAGGTTTCTCAAATGTTCGTTTAACAGGACATGACTTCCTAGACATAGGTACTGGTGATATTATTACATCAAATTATCCAGGTGGACCAACACAAGCTCCTGACCAAACAGACGAAGTTAACGAGGTTACAGGTGGTAGAGTTTACTTTACATCATCTGACCAAAACGGTGACTTTAGAGTAGGAGATTTATTCAGAATTCAACAGGCAACTGGTATTGCAACACTAAACGCAGACGCATTTGACCTTTCAGGTTTAAGTGAATTACAATTAGGTTCTATTGGTGCAGAATTAGGTGCTACTATTAATGAGTTTAGTACAGACGAAAGTTTAGGTAATGATAGTAATACTGCCGTGCCAACTGAAAGAGCAATTGTAGGTTATACTCAAAGAGACCAAATGGGTACAGGTCATTTAGTACCACCAACAGGTACAACAGCAGAAAGACCAACAGGTAGCAATTTAAAAACTGGCGGTATTAGATATAACTCATCTTTAGTAACATGGGAAGGATATAACGGAACACAATGGACAGGTTTAGGTGGTGGTAATCCATGGTCTACTCAAACCTCAGATTTCACTATAGCTTCTAATGATAGAGTTTTTGTAGATACTTCAGGTGGTGCTGTAACAGCAACATTGCCTGCTTCACCTCAAACAGGTGACCAAGTTTCTTTTATAGATTTAGCAGGCACTTTTGATACAAACAATTTAACAATTGCTAGAAATAGTTTAAAAATAATGGGTGCAACAGCTGATTTAGTTGTATCAACAGAAAATTCAGGTATTCAATTAGTTTATACTGGCTCAGCACAAGGATGGAAATTAACACAAAACTTCTAATAAAGAGTAAAAGAGGATAAATAATAATATGGCAGATTTAAGAGATTTTACAGGTAAAAATAGACGATTTACAGGTACAGATTCTATGACCGTAACTAGTGGTACTACTGGTGAAAGAGTTNATGGTGCTGCTAAATTAAGATTTAATACTACTTTAAACTTAATGGAGTATTATGATGGTGCAAACTGGAAATCAATCGACTCACCTCCATCAGTAACAGGTTTTACAATTGATGATGTTGGTGGTTCAGCAGTTACTTCAGGCACTATTGATAACGAAGCTAGTGGTGTAGCAACAATTGAAATTTTAGGTTCTTTATTTGATGTTAATAACGCTTCAGTAACTTTTGAAGGTACATCTGAAACAATATCTCCTGTTTCTACAACAAGAAATAGCACAACAAAAATTACGGTAACGGTAACTAAATCTGCTTTTGACACTTCTAATGCTCCTTATACAATAAAAGTTTTAAATGGTTCAGGATTAACTGGACAATTANCNGGTGCAATATCAAATGACGCTGACGCTCCTGTATTTACAAACGCAGCTGATNCAAATGTTGATATTTTTGATNCTGGCAGAGCTTCAGTTTCTATATCAGCAGCTTCGTTAGTTGAGGCCTCACCNGTAAAAGACGCTAACACGGCTTATGCTGTTCAATCGGGTTCTTTACCAAGTGGGTTAACATTAAATGGTACAACTGGTGTTATAACAGGTAATACAGCTGCAGTAGGTAGTGATGTAACAACAACATTTACTATTAGAGCTAGAAGTCCTGAAGACGGCACAGCTGATAGACAATTTACTATNACTCAAAAAGCTCCAGTAGTTACAACTTTTAATTCATCAGGAACATTTACGGTTCCTACAGGTTTATCATCCGTTAATGTTTTATTAGTTGCCAGCGGTGGTGGTACAAGTGGAAGACATGCAGGTGGTGGCGGTGCAGGTGGTCTTATTTACAGACCAGCTTTTCCAATTACACCAGGAACACCGATTTCTGTAACCGTAGGTCCTCAACCTTCTAATGGTCAGAATGCCGGATCAGATAGTGTATTTTCAAATTTAACTGCTAAAGGTGGTGGTGCAGGAAATGATGGTAGTACCGGACAACCAGGTGGTTCAGGTGCTGGAGGAGGTCATTCTCAAAAACAAGGTGGTAACGCAACTCAACCAACACAACCAGGCGATAGTGGTAGTTATGGATTTGGTCACGCAGGTGGGCAAGGACATTACACAGGTCCTCCAACGGGTGCTCAAGGTGGAGGAGGCGGAGGTGCCGGCGGTACCGGCGGTAACTCTGGTGCTAACTCTGGTTCAAATGGCGGAGTAGGTAAACAATATAGTATTTCAGGTTCAGCTACTTATTATGCAGGTGGTGGTGCAGGTGGTAATCATCAAAATGCTCAAGATTCAGGACAAGGCGGACAAGGTGGTGGTGGTAACAGACCTCCAGGAGGTCCAGGNACTAACGGTCAACCAGGAACAGCCAATCGTGGCGGTGGCGGCGGTGGTGGTAATGATGTTACTAATAGCGGTACACATGGTGGGTCAGGTATAGTTATTGTTGAATATTAATTAATTTTAAATTAATAAAAGGTTATATTATGAGTGAAGAAAAAATTAATGACGCAAATACTATTGATAGTCTTGTTGACCATCATCCAGATGAAATTTCTAAAAGAGATAAAAAAATAGCTGAAGATATCATAGAAACATTAAGAGAAAATCAAAAAAAAGATATCCCTTTAAAATATTCAATAGAACAAATCCAAAACAATTTTCATATAAAAGAAATACCTACTATGGATGTAAAAACTTCATTATGGTATCAAATGACAAAAGATGAAAAAATTGGTGCTAATATTCAAGGTTATAGAACAACCGTAAAAAATAATAAAAAAATTAGAATACCTTACATTGCCATGGGGGCAGATTTAGATTATTTAGATGATATGATGAGAAGAATTATTACGAAAGTACATTTATCAAAAGAAGATAAATAACTATGTAAATTGAGGAGTTTTTATAATGGTTCACCATAAATACTTTTACTTTAAGGAAGCTTTAAATCCTGAACAATGTCAATCAATTATTGAAACAGGTTTATCTCAAATAAAACAAGACAAAAAAAGAGGTTTTGATGTTGCTGGCACAACAGCTGGTGATAATCATAAACAAGCTCAAGATGATACTGCTTTACCTCAAGCAGATAAAGATTTACAACAATTAAAATCAGAAAATATTAAAAAAACTTATGTAAGAGATAGCGAGGTTACATGGTTAACAGATGACTGGATTTATGATATAGTTATACCTTTTGTAGAAAGAGCTAATGTAACAGCCGGTTGGAATTTTGATTTAACTGCTGGTGAGAAATTTCAATTTACCGTCTATAAACCTGGTGGTTTTTATGGTTGGCATTATGATAGTGGTATGTGTAATTTTTCAAAATACAAAAGAATTATTCCTGGTATAACAGAAAAAAATAAAAACGGTAAATATCCTCCTCTTTATGTAGATAGTTCAGAATATAATAGAATAGGTAAGGTTAGAAAATTAAGCACTACAATTAACTTAAATTTACCAGGAGAATATGAGGGTGGTAATTTAAAGTTTGATTTTGGTCCACATACTGACGGAGAAAGATACCATGAGTGTACAGAAATTAGACCTCAAGGTTCAATGGTTGTTTTTCCATCATTTGTTCATCATCAAGTAACTCCTGTAACCGTAGGCACAAGATATTCATTAGTTTTATGGTCGTTAGGTCAACCTTTTAAATAGGATTATTATGAAAGAATCAGCAAATTACTTTAAAGAAAATCATTATTTAAAAATTGAACAAGTTTTATCTAAAGAAGAAACTTCTTATTTTTATGATTATATAAAATTGGCTGCTAAAAGATTAAGTGTTTTAGAAGAAAGACAACCTGTGTTAACAGAATTTGATAATAACAACTTTGGTACTTTTGAAGACACACAAGCAATAGGTGATTATAGTAAATATGGTGATTTAGCATTTGACACATTACTAGCAAGAAAATTGCCTTTAATGGAAGCTATGACAGGCTTAGAATTAGTACCTACTTATTCTTATCATAGACTTTATACAACAGGCACAGAATTAAAAAGACATAAAGACAGACCTAGTTGTGAAATATCAACAACACTTTGCTTAGGTTATGATATATCAAATTTAGATGATAAAAATTGGAATTGGCCTATGTTTGTAGGACCTAATACAGGTGAAGAAGGCACAGAGGGTAAAGCAATTTATATGAAACCTGGTGACATGATAATATATCGTGGATGTAATTTAGAACATTGGCGAGAACCATATACAGGAATAAATCACGCTCAAGTTTTTTTACATTATAATACTAAAGATAGTAAAAATAACATGTTATTTGATACAAGACCTACATTAGGTTTACCAGCATGTTATGGCACAAATAGAAAATGAAAACTGATAATATTATTATAGTTGGTGGAGGCTCTGCTGGATGGATGACAGCTGCTACACTAATAAAAAAATTTCCTAAAAAAAATATTACATTAATAGAAAGTCCTAACACACCAACCGTAGGTGTCGGTGAAAGTACGATAGGTCAAATTAATAATTGGTTGTCCTTAATAGGTGTAAAAGATGAAGAATTTATGCCTTACACGGATGCTAGTTATAAAATGAGCATTAGATTTGAAGATTTTTATAAAAAGGGAGATGGTGGGTTTCATTATCCTTTTGGCGCACCTTATGAAGATGAGTGTTTAAATGGTTTTAAAACTTGGATTATGAAAAAAATTTTATATCCTGACACAAAGTTTTCAGATTATGCTGAATGTATGTTTCCACAAATGGGTCTAGTTAACAATAATACCATTTGTAAAAATGAAAATAATGAATTTCCTGGATTTTCATTTAAAGAGGATGTGGCATATCATTTTGACGCAACTAAATTTGGTATGTGGTTAAGAGACCGTTTTTGTGTGCCTAAAGGTGTAAAACATATTGTAGATGACATCATATCAGTAGAAACAAATGATGATGGTATAAAATCATTAAATAAGAAATATACTGCTGACTTATATGTTGATTGTACAGGTTTTAAATCTTTATTATTAGGTGAAACACTAAAAGAACCATTTATATCTTATTCTCATAAACTACCTAATAACAAAGCTTGGGCTACAAGAGTGCCTTATAAAGATAAAGAAAAACAATTAGAACCTTTTACAAATTGCACAGCGATTGAAAACGGATGGGTGTGGAATATTCCTAGTTGGCAAAGAATTGGTACTGGTTATGTTTATTCAGACAAATATGTGAGTGATGAAGAAGCGTTGCAACAATTTAAAAATCATTTAGATAAAAAAGGCCATGATTATAGTAAATCAGAATTTAAAAATATTAAAATGCGTGTTGGCAGACACAAAAGATTATTTGTAAAAAATGTTGTTGCAATAGGATTATCAGCTGGTTTTATAGAGCCTTTAGAATCTAATGGTTTATATTCTACACATGAATTTTTATATACATTAGTTAGAACATTAAATAGAGGTGAACAATCTACTATTAGTCAATTTGATAGAGATAGTTATGATTCTTTTTGTAAATCAAGTTTTGACCAGTTTGCAGANTTTGTAGCTTCTCATTATGCTTTATCTCATAGAGAAGATACTGAATATTGGAGAGATGTAAATAAAAGGCAATATTCAAAAGAAATAGTTGACATGAAAGCTCCTTTTTACCTTGGTTTTGATAGATTAGTTTATGGTAAATTAAGAGATTATAATATTGCAGGATTAGGACAAAGATTAATTTCTATTGGTATGAGAAATTTACCACTAGATAAAGAAAGTATTGAATATTTAGACTTTATTGATGAAGATAATTTAAACAATGTATTAACATTATTGTATAAAAATTATATAAAAACAATGAATGAAAATAAAAATAAATGGGATAACATGGCAAAAAATAAAATAAAACTTATTGATTTTTTAAAAGAGATACACAAAAATGCCTAAATTTAAAGTACATGAATTATGGCCTAAGCCTATATTCGATTCGGAAATACCTGTAAAACAACAATGGATAGATTTCGCTCACAATTGTGAATATGAAAGAGTATTTGCCGACAATGCTGAGTACACCATTGACAAATATGTTTTAAATAAATTGCCAGATTTAAAAAAATTAATATTGGAACAAGTTAATATTTTTACTACAAATTACTTAAAGGTGGTTGACGCTGAATTTTATTTTTTAAACTCATGGATTAACAAACATTACCCTAAAGATTGGGCACAAGACCATATGCATGAAAATAGTATATTGAGTGGTGTGTATTATTTAAATACACCTAAAGACGCTGGTGGTATAGTGTTTGTCAAAGGCTATGGTGAGCAAGAGATATTTCCCATGGCCTTAACGCCTAAAGTATCTGAATATAATTATGTAACAAGTAAAGAGATGACATTTCAAGTTAATCAAGGAAAATTAGTAATATTCCCTTCTAATTTAATGCATAGAGTTGAAGAAAATAAATCAGATAAAAACAGATATAGTTTAGCCTTTAACTTATATTGCAGAGGTCATTTTGGCCACAAAGAGGGGCAACTATCATTATAAATATAGTAAAAGGAGAATGTTATGGCAGATTACATACAATATAGCATAGATGTTGAGTATGAAGACCACGCTTATGGTAGAGTTGAAACAAGAACAGAAACTTTTACAACATCAGCACCTGGGCAAGTACCACAAGATTTGTTTGCTAGAATTGAACAATGGAGATATGATAATGGATATGTGATAAAAACTGAATTAATACCATCAAATTGCACAGCTGCACAAGCTAGTGAATAACACATAGATTTTGAGATGATTTATTATGAAATACACAAACGAATTTAAATATTATTATTGGGGACCTTGTCTAACGAGATTTCACATAAGTGATGAGTTATGTGATGGTTTACTACAAAGAGGCAATCGTTTAAAAGAAGACGCAAGAAAAGGTCTAGCTGGTCATTTAGATAAAGAGTTGAAATATACGCAAGAAGACAAAGATTGGTTTCTTTCTAAATTTTCACCTGTGATAAGCGACCACATGAAGTTTCTAAATACATATCATAATAAAAACTTACAAGCAGATTTAAAATTAACTGATTTATGGGTTAATTATATGCAAAAAGGTGAATTTAATCCTCCACATATTCATAATCAACAATTAAGTTTTGTAATTTATATTCAAGTTCCAGAAAAATTAATTGAAGAAAATAAAAATTATCAAGGTACAGATACATCTGGACCTGGTGGTATAAAATTTATAAATGATGTGAATTCAGATATGTTAAATATTGCCGAGGTGCCAATTTTTCCTAAAGAAAAAGAGTGTTATATTTTTCCAGGCTCATTAATGCATATGGTATTTCCTTTTAAGTCAGATTGTGAAAGAGTTTCAGTTTCAGGAAATTTTCAGTTTATATAATGAAATCAAATATATTTAATTTAAAACAGCAAGAATACCCTTACAATAGTTTTATAGGTGGTTGGTATATACCAGAACATATCTGTGATGGATTGTTAGAATATTATCATGCAAATATTAAAAATGTTCAAAATGGTGTTGTAGGTATAAAAGAAAATAATAATACAACTATTGTTAAAAAAGATGTTAAAGATAGTTTAGATTTAGCAGTTTCACCAAATGAAAATAGTAGTGAAGTTCAAGCATATAAAAGTTACCTACTAGCATGTTTAAATAATTACAATGAATATTATGAATATTCAGACTCAAATTACTCACATAATTTAAATGTGGATTTTAATATTCAGAGATATAAAATTGGTGGTGGTTTTAAAAAATGGCATTTTGAAAGAAGTCATCCTACTAGTTTAACAAGAATATTAGTTTTTATGACATATCTAAATGATGTAGAAGATGGAGGCACAGAGTTTTATTATCAAAAATTAAAAACTAAAGCCAAAAAAGGTTTAACATTAATTTGGCCTACCGATTTTACTCATACACATAAAGGCGTAGTTAGTAAAACAAAAGAAAAATACATTGTTACAGGATGGTTTACATTAACCATAAGTGAAATGAGAATAAAATTATGATAACTAAAAATGATTATTTAAAAAATTTAATAACAGACGCATTTAAAGTGCCTATATTTGATGTACAAACAACCATTGATACTCAATCTTTAATTGATTATGCTTATGAATTAAAAAACAAATCAAAAGGTAGAGTTGTTTCAAATGTTTCTGGTTGGCAATCAAATGATTTAAATAAAAATTTACCTGTATTTGATGAGTTAAAAAATACTATTAATAAATTTGCTCAAGATTTACACGAATATATTGATTTAAAAAAAGGTAGTTTAAATATTTTAGATAACTTATGGTTTAATATTAATTCTAAAGGCAGTTCTAACAGGCCCCATACACATCAAGGTTCTGTTTTTTCTGGAGTTTTTTATTTAAAGGCACCGGAAAATAGTGGCAGAATTGTTTTTACAAATCCTAATAAACTTATTGAGTATCATTTTGATAGGGATAGAGTAAATAGCTTCAATCATTATACTAGTAGCAGTCGTTGGTATGAACCAAAACAATCTAAATTAATAATGTTTCCTGCTAGTTTAGAACATTATGTGGAAGGCCATACGGCTGATGAGGATAGAGTAAGTATTGCTTTTAACACAAAATTGGATTATGAATAATGAGTAATATGAAAAAAATGTTTAGTGTAGGTGTTTCATTGTTTAATGTACAAAATTTAAATAATGATGAGTTAAAAAAACATATACATGAAAGATATAAAATACCAGCTAAACATGAAAATTTTGATAGTGATATATTGAATAATTTAAAAAACGCATTTTTAACTGAAGGACAAAATTATGCTAAAGAGTTATTTGGTTCAGAAAAAAATGTGAATTTAAAAATCAATAAAATATGGGGTAATACTCATATTGACCAATCAATTGGTGTGCCTCACAACCATAGGTCATCTCTAATTTCGGCCGTTTATTATTTGACTAAAGGTAAATTAACTTTTTTAAACCCATATCAATTATTATTATCTCATGTTCATAAAAAAGATATTGTAAAATATAATGATTTAAATTGTGATTTATGGACTTGTGATATGAAAGAGGGTGACATGGTCATATTCAATTCAGGACTACAACATTATGCTCATTATGATGGTAAAGATAAACATGAAAGAATGTCTATTGCTTGTGATATGGTAAAAACATATGATTAAAGAATTTGAAAATTATGGTTATTTAATAACTGACATTGATGAAAATTTATTAACAAATGTCAAAAATGAAATTAAAGAAAATCAAATGGTTTCAATTAGTGATAATGTTGATGGTCATATAAGTGGCACTTTTAGTCTAAAAGATAGTCTTTCCGATTTAGAAAATATAGTTATGCCTTACTTAATTGAATATGATAAACATTATAATTACATAAAAACAAATTATTCAACATTAACAGACAATTTATCTATTGTAATGAATGACGCATGGGTAAGTTTTCAAAACAAATATGAATTTAATCCTGCACACAGGCATCCTGGTTTAATGAGTTTTGTTATATGGTTAGATATACCTTATACAAGAGATAATGAAATAAAATTATCACCAGGTGAGTCTAAAAGAAATAAATCAGGCTCTTTTACAATGTATTATACAAACTCTATTGGTGATATAGAAACAAAAGATATTTTATTAGATGAGTCATACAATAATAAAATGATACTAATACCGTCAAAAATAAAACATTCGGTGTCACCATTTTATAGCACGGATAAAACTAGAGTTTCGGTAGCTGGTAATTTCTTTTTTAGAACAAAGGAAAACAAATATGCTTAGCACAATAGTTATAGATAATTTTTTTGATAACTTTGAGTTGTTATTACCAGAGTTTAAAAAAATACCATTACATGATTATAATAGTTATCCTGAAAAAGATGAGAATAGTGTATGGCCAGGAAAAAGAAGTTTACATTTAGGTAAAACACATCCATTTATATGGCAGTTAACAAATAAAGAAATACAACAAAAAAGTGGTAATGAAAGACTTATGTATTCTAGGTGGAAAATGAGTGTAAATACTCATTTAAGATTAGCTGAAGATGAAGAACCAGATTATATACATACGGATCCTGATGATTGGACAATGATTGTTTTCTTATCTGAAACAAATTTAAAATCTGGTTTAAGTATCTATGATAAAAACAAACAAGAAACTCAAAATATAAAGTTTGTACAAAATAGAGCTGTATTATTTAATGGTAAACAATTTCATAGGTCTAGTTTAAATTATGGCGATAGTATTGATAATGGAAGACTAACATTAAATTGTTTTATAAATTTTCTATGAGATTATATGATTTAAAATCTTTTTATATTATTACAGATATAAAAGAACATAAAGAAAATAAAGATAAGTTATTATCTTTAATAGATAATATGGAAGCGTCTAGTGTGGATAATGTATCTAAAACTGATTGGAATTTACCAAGAGAAACTAAAAGACATTATAAAGATTTATTTTTAAAAATAATTCATCCTTACTTAAATGAAATGACTGATAAATTAAAATTTAAATTGTGCAAGATTAGTAATGTATGGTATCAAAGTTATGAAAAAAATAGTACACATGATTGGCATGTGCATCCTGAGGTAAATTATACTAATGTTTATTATCTAAATTTACCAGACGAAAATATAAAAACACAATTGTATGATATAAAGGAAAATAAAATTATTGATATAGAATTAAAAGAAGGCCAGTTGCTTACTTTTCCTGCAAATATACTTCATAGGTCACCAATAAATACTTCAAATAGTGTCAAAACTATAATTTCTTTTAATACTAATTTTGATGGTTTTACAGGAGGTAATAATGCCTGACCCATATTTTGAAAGAGAATATAATTTAGATGTTGTTAATTGGACAGAAGCCTTTTTAAATTATGATAAGTCTGTACATTTAAATGAAGAAATAAAATTTAATTATCCAGGTTTTTTTGTTTCACACAATGGGCATGATATAGACAAAGTAAAAAAAGTGTTAAATGATTTAGATTGTAATACTGCTCATTTATATTTTAATATATCAACCAAAGCAGAAACCTTTGGTAAACATAAAGATACTATGGATGTTTATTATTGGCAATGTCAAGGTGTTACGAAATGGATTGTTGAAGATAAAGAAGTTGTATTAAATCCTGGTGATTTAATTTATGTGCCAAGTGGTATGTATCACTCGGTGTTACCATTAAGTCCTAGATTAGGCATATCAATGAGTAAATAAATGATAGATTGGATATTAACAAAAGATAATATTTTTTCAGACCAAGAGTGTGATGAGTTAATTGATTTATATAAACCATTATCTAAATTTGATAAAGAAGATATTAAATATTATAGTTTTTTAGATATAGACCCTAATAAATTTAAATATGATTATAAGATTAATTATCTATTAGATGAGTATGTTAAACAATATCCAGAGGCTGGTAAAACTACTTCAATTTGGACCTTAACATCAATGAGATTTAAACATTTTAGACCTGGTGAAAGTTTTTATAATTGGCATTCAGAAAATAGTATGACATATCCTCATAGAGTATTAGCTTTGCAAATTTATTTAAGTAATCATAATTGTGGAACTGAATTTTCTGGTTATAATAAAACAATAATGAGTGTGAAAGGTAGAGCTACTTTATTTCCTGCTTACTTTACACATACACATAAGGGTCATATTTGTCCTGAAAAAAAGGATAGATATATAATAACAGGATATGTAAATTTTGTAAGAAAAGGCGAGGCAGAATAATGCTAGATATAAAAGAATTAACAATGGAACACCATAAAAATGCTGAAAGGCAAGAGTTTGTAAAAATACTCATGTCTGGTAATATTGATAAAGAATTGTATGCTATATATTTGTATAATCAATTTCAATGTTATGCAGTTTTAGAAAAGTATGGTTTACACAATTCTCTTTTTAGAGATACGCCAAACTTATTAAGAGCTGAACATATACACTATGATTATAGAGTCATTNTGGNNAGANNTTGGANNATCCNCCNGAANTAACTCAAAGNACAAAAGATTANNTNGNNCATATNGANNCTATACAAGATGANGCTATGAANTTNTANGCTCATNTNTATGTTAGACATATGGGTGATTTATCAGGTGGTCAAATGATTAGAAAAAAAACACCTGGTCCTAATAGATACTATATATTTAAACATAATGAAGTTAGAGATTACAGACAGACCGTAAAAGAAACAATTAACACATATTTAAATGTGTATGAACATTCAGTTGTACCAGAAGCAATTTATTGTTTTGAAAGTGCAACTAAATTATTTAAAGAAATGAAGGAGCTCCATGATTTGGG
>NZAU01000004.1 GCA_002686215.1 Candidatus Woesearchaeota archaeon | reverse complement strand
CAAGATTTAAGTCTTGATATTACTTTAAGAGGATCACCAGGACAAAAGAATTTAGATTTGGGTGTATCTGGTGAAGGTGGTGTTGGAACACTTAGAAGGACTTTTGAACAATCACAACTTTATACACTTAGAGTTGGTGATAGAAGGACTGGTAGAGGTGATGATGTTCAGGGAAATGGACCTAATGGTGGTAGAACTTTTGGGGGTGGTGGTGCCTTTGGTGGTGGTTGCACTTATATGAAACGTGGTGGCACTCTTTTAGCTGTATGTGGTGGTGGCGGAGGTGCTGCAACAGATGCTGATGGTGGTGCTGGTGGTGGATTAAATGTTGCTGGCGAGAAAGGTGAGGGAAACCCAAGAACTGCTGCCCAAGTTACAACTCCTGGTGATCAAATTAATTATGATGGATATCCGAGAAATTATACTGTCCGTAGAATGACTCGTTGTGGGAGTATCAATGGTTCTCTCTCATGCACTGTGGAATTGAGTGCAAGTGATAATCAAAACAATGGTGGTTTTGGTGATAATGATGGTGGTGGAGGAGGATCAGGGGTAGAAGGTGGATATGGTGGTAGAGAAAAAAATCAAGGTGGTAATGGGGGATCTGGATGGGCAAGTAGTGCTGTAACGATTGTCTCAACTCAACTTGGTGGCAATACTGCTGGTAAAAATGGTAGTGTAAGAATTCGTGAGACTGGATTCAATAATTATCAAGTTAAGTGGTATCATGACACTGGTGTTCGACCAGGATCTACTGCAACATTCCAAGTTACGAATACTGGTAATTTTGATGTTGTTATTACTCCTCAAAACGTAGGATCAGTGACTGGTCAAGGTGGAACTGATGATGAACACTACCTTGTTGAACTTGCAGAGGAATATCCAGATACAAATTACAATATTGAGTTTACGTTTGTCTCAGATTTAAATGCTGATGGAAATTATGGTGAACACGATCCTAAGGAAGGAAGGCGGAACGCCGTGTTTGATCAGCAAAAGGGATCATTTAGGTGTAAGTTTGGTGATAGTGGCAGCAACCACCCAGTTGGTCGTATATTTCCTTTTATTAGAGAAGTAATTTTCAAGGTTACACCTGCATAAATAAAACATAGACTGGGGGGACAGTGAACTCCAATGGCAATTAACAAGAATTTTGTTGTCAAGAATGGCTTAGAGGTCAATACCGACCAAATCTTCGCTAATTCTACGAGTGGCAAAGTTGGTATTGGTAGCACACTACCCACAGTCGATCTTGACGTACAAGGTGCCATTGCGGCGACGGATGTAACAAGTTCTCTTCTGAGAGTTACTGGTTATTCGACGCTTCCCCAGACTACGGTAAATAACGATCTCTCTGTCAGTGGTTTCACAACCACAGGACAGGGGATGAATGTTCTTGGTATATCTTCATTATCAAATCTCAGAGTTGTTGGTATTGCCACCTTTGAAGATAATGTAAATCTTGATGGTAACATTAACGTAGCTGGATTTTCAACTTTCGTTGGTTTAACCTCCGTAGCTGGAAATTTAAAAGTATCTGGTATTACAACTGTTTCATCTCTGAGTGCAGTTGGCGGAGTCGTAGCTGTTGGATCTGGTAAAACACTAACCAGTTTTGATAATATTGTTGTTAGTGATGCTGGTATCAGTATTACTGGTATCATCACTGGCACAACAATCGAAGGTGCTTTTAGTGGCACTGGTATCGCTATTGGTATTCAATCCACTGGCACCAGCGTCAGTACAGCAACATCAACAGTTAATTTCGCTGTCACAAACGGCACACTTGCGGTTGATTCTAGTGATGGTGGAGCAGGAATTACCACTGTGACCATTCCTACCGGTGTATCGCTTGGTCTTGCGATTGCACTAGGTGGTTAATATTATAACTATAATAAAGGATCAAAGAAATGGCAGAATCGTTCTCTAACGAATCACAAAGAAGAATTGGTGTGACCTCATCGGTTACCACAGCATCTATTGGTGTTGCAACTGATAGAATCACCAATATCTCAACATTTAATGTCAGTGTTGGCTCTATTGTTGATACTGCACATTTTGTTGGTGGTACTCGTGTTATCGCACTTGTCGAGACCTCAAACTTTGGTATCGGTGGATCTATTACGGTAGACTCTACTTCTACTAACACCACCGCTGCTACTGGACAAGGAGTTGGATTCCATACCGTATCTTCTGTTTATACAGCAGCAGAGAAGAGTATTTTGGTTGGCGGCACTCTTTCCAACAACACAAGTGCTCAGGTAAATGCATCTGTTGTTCTCTCCCAAGCGGGTAATGAGCACATCAATGTTCTTCATGATGTCCCGATTCCTGCCGGATCGAGTTTAGTATTATCTGATGCTGGTAAATTGGTTGTTGGTATCGGCAGCACGGTTGGAGTTTCTGTTGATGCGAATTCTGCCGTTGACGCTTCGTTTAGTTTCCTCAAAGGAGTAAATTGANATGGCAAAGTTCGGATACGTTGGCAATCAACCAGATGCTTCATCCGTCATTATTGCCAGACAGGTTTNTAATGCAACTTCCGCTGTTGGTGTNGTAACATTNANNGCTGGATATAATCCTGGATACNTGGATGTNTATCTAAATGGTGTTAGATTACTTGANCCAGGAGATTATTCTGCTTCTGATGGAANNACAATTNTCTTAACGACTAANACCAATAATGGAGACGTTATTGAGGCNGTTGCCTACAAGGCACTCAATATCTCAACCTCTCAGATTGGNATCAACTCTGGTGGAACTCTCATNAAAAATAATGTTGANACACTGAACTTTATTGGTGCTGGTAACACNTTCAAGGTTANCGGAACNACAGTTGANNTTGCTATNTCTGGTGGATCAACTGCTGATGTAAGCACTAGTTCTCTTGTCGTTGCTGGATTATCAACTCTTGGTAATGTNACCGCAGGAGTTGTCACTGCTAATCAANTTNGTGGTAGCATCAGNGGAGTTGCCGGAACTTTCTCAGGACAAGTAAGTGCTGGTAACTTGAACGTTACTGGTATTGTCACTTCTACACAAGGATTTAGTGGTAACGTTAGTGGCGCTGCTGCCACATTTACGGGTGATGTAACCATTGGTGGCGTATTAACATATGACGATGTAACCAATATTGACTCGCTTGGGTTAGTTACAGCAAGAAATGGTCTTCAAGTTCTAGCTGGTATTACTACCTTAAATGGACAAGTAAGTGCCGGTAATGTTAATGTTACGGGTGTTGTTACTGCAACTAGTTTTACTGGTTCTGGTGTAAACTTAACCAATCTTCCTGCTGGTGGTGACTCTCTTGATATCACTGCTTCATTGTTCATCTGATAAATAAAGGAAAAAAGCAAAATGGCGCTCAAAAAGACTCAGTTATTAGATATTACATCAATCACTGGCATCGCTACGGTTGGTATTTTCACCGTGGGAGTGACTCCAACTGCTGGTGGTGTGGGTGTAGCGTCTACTTCCTACATTAAAAATGTTATCATGCACAACACTGGTCTTGGGACTGCCAGAGTTTCTGCATATATTAATCCAGATACGACACCAGTCCTGACAGGATATGGAGTAACAGCAAATAGATTTTTGAGATTGGATCTTGCGCCAAACGAAACAGCATTTTTTGAATCAACTTATCCAATCGTAATGACGAGCAACGACAGTCTTACGGTTGAAGTATCAGCACCAGACACGGGCGGATCTGGTATCGGATCAGCAGTCAACTTCATTGTCAATGGCGATACTGATGTCTGATCATGGGTGTAAAATCTCTTCGATTAACTAACGAGCTATTAGCGAGTTATGGATATAAGTTCGGAAGAACCGGATTAGAGGCAGTAAATCCTGTCCCAGTGCCAAAAAATGGATTGTCAGCAAGTGGTGGCATTGTTAGTGATTATGAAGTTAGTGGAACATATTATAGAGCGCACGTTTTTACGGGATCTAGCACATTTGTTGTAAGTGATACTGGAACCGGAGATTATCCAAGCACTGTTGAGTATCTTGTAGTCGCTGGTGGTGGCGGTGGTGGTGCTCGCGGTGGCGGAAACGCTGGTGGTGGCGGNGGTGCCGGAGGTCTGAGAACCAATCTTTCTGGACATCCCTTAGCTGGATCAGCATTTCCTGTTACTGCTACAACATACACTGTCACTGTTGGTGGTGGTGGTGTTGGTGCAAGGGAAGCTACCGGTATTGTCGTAACAAATGGTGCTGATTCAGTTTTTGGACCTATAACATCGACCGGCGGAGGACATGGAGGTGGTCACCATTCAGTTCCTGCCCCCAAGTCTTTTGCTCAACCTGGTGGATCCGGCGGAGGCGGAGGTGGTGCATCAGGTTATCTTGGTGGAAATGGCAACGATCCTCCATCCTCTCCTCCTCAGGGTAACGCTGGTGGTAGAGGGTATAATGGCGATCCATATGTAGGTGGCGGCGGCGGTGGTGCCGGTGGTAGAGGATTTTCTGATAATCCAGCTGATCCCAATCCTGGAAGCGCAAATGGTGCAAATGGATCCGAAGTAATAATTGCAGAACCACCAGCAACTCCGGCTCCACAAAGAACTATTGGTGATAATGGAGTTTTCGCAGGCGGTGGCGGCGGTGGTAGTTATCCCTCCCCGGATTCCGCTGGAACTGGTGGATCAGGTGGTGGTGGAAATGGTGGACCTGCTGGTGGAGCTGGATCTTCGGGTGATACATCCACCGGTGGCGGTGGTGGTGGCGGTGGAGCCAACGAAGGTGGTGGCCAGGGTGGATCTGGTGTTGTCGTGGTTCGTTATCAAATTGATGTTAGTCAAACAGGAACTTCAAAAGCAACTGGTGGAAACATTAGTTTCTACAATGGCAAGACCATTCATACATTCACCAGCACTGGTGATTTCAACAACACCTCAGGAGCAAACTTAACCGGATGTGAAGTCGTCATCCTTGGTGGAGGCGGTGGTGGCGGCCAGTGGCAAGGTGGCGGTGGTGGTGCCGGTAGATTTTACAGAAATGATGATGTAACAATATCGCCAGGTCCTCAAACAGTTACCATCGGTGGTGGCGGACGCGGTGCTAATGCTGGTCCAAATGCAGGAGCCGTGGGAAGCAGTGGATCTCCTTCTGTCTTTAATAGTGTAACGATGCCAGGCGGTGGTGGCGGTGGTCATTACGGAGTTCCTGCTGCTGCTGGTGGTTCAGGTGGTGGTGCATCTTATGGTCCACCAAGTAATCCTGGTGCTGCTCCTCCTGGTGATGTTGTAGCAGTAGTAAACACAGACACTCCTGCTGATGGTGCTGGTAATCCCGGTGGTGCTGGTGTTGGAAGTCCTCAGGGATCAAGTGGTGGAGGCGGTGCTGGTGGTGTTGGTGGCACTGGTCTCGATCCTGGTAAAGTTGGTGGATCTGGTGGATTGGGTATTCAGTTACCATCTACATTCCAAGATCCTGCTTCAACTGTTGGATATCCTTCGGGAGATCCTTCATCACTTTACTTTGTTGCTGGCGGCGGCGGTGGTGGTGCTGGAAGTCCTGCCACTACTGCCTCTGGTGGTGGTGGTGGAGCTCCATTAATTCCAGGTGCAAAAGCAGGAACAGGTCTTTCTGAACCCGAAGTGACCACATATGAG
Source organism: Candidatus Woesearchaeota archaeon (assembly GCA_002686215.1). Next base: position 1,083 of record NZAU01000004.1, on the reverse strand, counting down.
TGGGCTGGCGCAGGATCAGGTACTGCTGATTTAGGTCCTCATGCAAGATCTGCCCGAGCAAACTCTGGTTCTGGTGGTGGTGGATCAGGAAATGGATATAGTGATACTGCACAATATGGTGGTGATGGTGGATCTGGACTCGTTCTGATCGCTTATCCAACCTAAATATCTAAAAAAGTCATATGGCACCGCTTCGTTCGTTAGGAAATATACTCTCCGCGTTTGATGATTTCTACGCGAGAACGGGGAAAGATGCAGCAGGTGCTGCCGCCGTTGCCTCAGGTGGCACAAAGTATGTTTATGGTAGTAAAACTCTTCATGCGTTTACTAGTAGTGATACCTTTCAAGCATTTGAAGCATTAAATATTGATGTTCTTGCAATTGGTGGTGGAGGAGGAACAGGTGGATCTCCTGGTGGAGCTGGATCTGCCGGAGGTGGTGGAGGAGGATTTATCTTCCAACCAGCAAAACCCATATCCGCAGGAACTTATGCAGTCGTCATCGGTGCTGGTGGAGATGCCACTACGGGTAATTACACTACTGGTGGAGATGGTGGCAATTCATCATTTGGTCCACCATCTACCGCAGCTTTTCCAACACATTTAATTGCTGTTGGTGGTGGTGGAGGAGGAAACTACCCACCAAGCGGTAACGGAAATGCTGGTGGTTCTTCTGGTGGTGGTGGTCCTAATCATGATACGACAGCATACACTGGTTCACCAGATATTCAACCAGGTAAACCAGGTGATTCTGGAACATATGGTTTTGGTAATATAGGTGGTACGGGAACAACTAGTGACTCTGGAAACAGTGCTTTTAGGGGTGCTGGCGGTGGTGGTGCTGGTGGAGCAGGTGGTACAAATACAAATGGTGGTGCTTCTAAAAGAGCACCTTCTATTTTTCAGGATCCAAATAATCCATATGGTGCTCCCAATTATCCCAACACCGAAACCTTTCACTTCGCTGGTGGTGGAGGAGGAGCACAATATAATCCATCAATTGCTAGCGGAAATCCAGGAGGAGGTGGAGCTGGTCCCTCACCTGGACCTAGTAGGAATGGTGTAACCAATACCGGTGGTGGAG
>NZAU01000054.1 GCA_002686215.1 Candidatus Woesearchaeota archaeon | reverse complement strand
ATATTTAATTTTTCTTTAAGATCTCGAATATGTTCCCAAAAAATGGCACCGCTTCTTTTTTTCTCTGCTGTACGAGGGTGTATTGTCAATGCACTACAGCCTACCTCTTGAGCAATCTTTGCGATGGTTTCATAATTAATATTGCTTGATTTGAATCCAGATCTAATTTTTGCAAAAACGGGTTTATTTGTTGAACTAACCAATTTTGATAAAACTTTTTTAACTAACTTTGGATCTTCCATTAATATTGCTCCAACTTTTTGTCTTTGAGCTTTATTAACGGGGCATCCAAGGTTGTAATCATAAACATCTACTTTTTTATCAATAAAACTTACTGCAGATTTAATTTCTTCGAGGTTAGTTCCTGCGAGCTGAATTCCAACTGATTTTTCTCTTCTCCTGTCAATTTTTACTTTATCTATACCTCTTGCTAAACTTGCAACATAGGTCATTTCGGTAAAAGTTAATCCTGCACCGTATTTTCTGCACATAATTCTGAATGCCGTGTCAGAAACTCCGACCATTGGTGCTGCAAAATATTTTGAACTAAATTTCATTTTTCTAATATAACAAATCTTCTTGTTAATCCGCCATGAACATACCAATTAAATTGTCCTAATTTCTTATACTTAGGAAATATTAATTTATTCATAGATAATTTACTAGGAATTATTATAACCATTCTTCCACCTTTTTTAAGTAAAGGGTAAGAATTTTCAATAAATTGTTTAAATAATTGACGAATATTTGAATTAGAAGTTGTTGAACTTTGACCGTAAGGCGGATCACAAACAATTGAATGAATTGAATTTTTTTTAAAAAGCTCTGATATGTTTAATGCATTATATTTTTTGAGAAGTTTTGGTTTAATCTTATAATGATTTAAATTAATTTTTGCCCTCTCAATCATTCTACTATCATAATCAATGCCACTGACCTCTTTTCCCAAAAATGCTCCTTCAATTAATATAGATGCAGAACCGCAAAACGGATCAAGTATTGATTCAGAATTTGATAAATTACACATCAATCTTGCCATCTTTGGTTTTAAAACAGTTGGATGAAATGCGGGTTTATCTTTTGGAAATCTACCTTTGTAGGGAGATGAACTATTTTTCCAGTGCGAACCATCTTCAAAATATATTTTTTTAACTAATGCTGAATTTTCTAGCTTAGAAATTACAGATTTTTTATTTAACTTGTCAAAATATAGATATTTTCCTCGTTTTTTTGTTTTAATTTTAAGAAGTGTCTCAACTTCGAATCTAGATAAATCTTGATTTTCTGATGAGAGTTTTATTTTAGTCATTATTTTCTTGAATTTCTTGATCTTCTAACAACTTTCCTTTTTCCTTTGAGTATTTTTCTCTCAAGAACGATTAATTGTCTCAAACCATATACAATTCCGAATAACAAACCTAGTACTGCGCCCCATAAAATGAACTCAGTTGTAGTTAAAGCCATATAAACATAGTATATTTTTATTTATAAATCTAATTAAAAATATTGTTGCCTTTCTTCGGCAGGTTGTGTTTTTGGGGCCCTATAGACTTTTGCTATTCCCGGAGTAACAACTAACCAATGTTCACCGAATGCTGCTATATCTCCGTCTGTTGCATCAACAGTCTTCTTAATTTTATCAATAACTCGCTTTAAACCAATTGAATCTTTATCTTTCAAAGGTAACATATTTACAATTGCAATAGTGGAACCTGATCGAATTGAATCTAATATTTCTTTTGATGAATCAAAATTCTCGATTCTAAATGTTCTAACTAATAACTTAGAATTTTTATCAACTTGACTTGAATTATCTATTTGAACATAATCTTCAGTTAACGTTGAATCTTCAGAAGTATTTAGGATCTTTCCTAAAGACAATTTATCTTTTAATCTATTAAATGGACTCATAGAATATGTTAATATTTCGTATTATAAATATTGTTATACTAATCAATAGAATTATTCTTCAAGCATAGAAGATAAGTTCCATAATTGGGTTCTTGAAAAAGAATCTATATTTGGGTCTTCAGAAATCAGTGCAAGAGTATCTTTTGCATTATTGATTGATTGATCAATATTCTCCATCCCCTCAATTTCTTCAAATATATTTTTTAATTTTTGTATTACGTTTTTTGGTAAAGAAATTTCATCTTCGATAATTTCTGAAAGTAACTCTCTAAATTCATTTAGATTTTTCATCTTTTATTGACTCCTGNATTCTATCTTGTATTTCTGAACTTTTCTTTGATAATTTTGATATTTGATCATTAAGTATTTTTANATGATTNCTCATTTTTGATTTTTGATCTTCAAGNTCACTNATGATNGTTTTNGNATCTTTTGGTATCATTATNGAACCNATAATAGAATAAACCGTACCTTTGGNTTTTTTTGTTTCANTAATTGAAGTATCTATTTCNTTAATATTTANTTGTAATTGTCTACTTTGNGTATCNAATATGTGTAATCTTTGTTGTAAAACGTTTAATTCATTNAATTCTTCATTTAATTTATTTTCCATTTTTTAAATTCCATGTTTTTTGAACAATTGACATCAATCCTGCAAGATTTGTTACAATTGCTCTATATGTTATTACATCTTTTGCNGTAATATTAATTTTTAAATCCTTCTCAAGATTCATTTCATAAAATCCTTTATCATTCTTAAAATTTTGTTCNGGTAAAAGACTNTCATAAAATAATTTTAAATATCGTTTTGATCCGCTTAAAATTATAGTAGATTTAATCATCTTGCTTTNACTGGTTTATTGCTAACTGACCTTGCTTTAAATAATACTCTTGATGAGCAATAAGGACAAATAACTCTGTGCTTAATTTGTGTTTCTTTAATAGACTCTGAACAATTTTGACATACATATACCATTTTAATCTGAACTTGATGGAGCATAAGCTCTTCCAGTAAATTTAGCGTCACAACCCTTACAATACCAAATNCCTAATGATACTCTTCTTACTTTTGATTTAAGACAATAAGGACATTTATGTTTGGCTCTTTGTGAAATTTCGGAATTTAATAATCTTTGCTTAATTCTTCTACCGTATCTTGCTCCAAATCTTCCTGCAGATGCTAATTTTCTTAATTTCATATTGAATTGTATGTGTTGTATTTATAAGGTTTTTTATATGCGCCGACCGGGATTTGAACCCGGGTCACCAGCTTGGAAGGCTAGAATGATACCAGACTACACCATCGACGCGTANTTAATTTTCATTTATTTCTATTTAAAAAGTTAACCTTTAAAATCGATAATTAATGAATATATATGAAAGTATTATTTTTTGTGGCGCATCCGGATGATGAGGTTCTGGGTTGTGGAGGTACAATTGCACTTTATAATTCCAAAGGATATGATACAAAGGTAATAATATTTACAAATGGAGAAAATTCAAATCTAATAAAAAATTCTGAAAAACTTTCTAAANTAAGACAAAAAGAATCAATTAAAGCACTTAATATTCTTGGTACAAATGATGTAGAATTTCTAAACCTTCCAGATAATACTCTTAAAAAAGAGCTAACTAATGAAAAACTTATTGAAAAATTAAAATTAAAAATTAAAACTTATAATCCNGAAATTGTATTTACTCATTCTGATGATGATTATCATCCTGCACATAGAAATATAGGTAAATTAATTAAAAAAATAATAAATAAAAAAATTAGAATATATACTTTTTATATTGGAATTCCCTTTAAAGCAACTAAAAAAAATAATCCAAAATTGATTATTGATATTTCTAAGTTTAAAAATTTAAAAAAAACTGCATTGAAAGAATATAAATCTCAGAAATTTAATTTTAATTATTTTAGAAATTTATCGGAACTAAAAGATTTTGTATATGGTCTATATAATAATAAGAGAAANGTTGAGGTATTCTATAAATGGTAAAAATACTANTTGTATCCGATACATTTTATCCNAGAATGGATGGTATTATCAGATTTATGACAGAATTAAATAAAAGATTGGATAAAAAATACGTATTAAAATTTTTAATTCCAAAATTAAAAGATTCTCAATATTTTGTAAAAAAATATAATTTTGATGTCAGTTATTGTCCGACATATAATTTTTCTATTGCAGAGTTTAAACCCGGAAGGCCTGTAAAAAAAATAATTACTGATGAAATAATGAATTCAGACCTAGTTTTTGTAAATACTCCTGGCGGACCAATTGGGGCATCAAGTATATATCGTTCAAAAAAATTGGGAAAACCAGTATTGGGATATGCACATACAATTGACTGGGAATTATTTCCNGTTTTTGGAGATGCATTTAATCTATTTAATAAGCCAATAAAATTGAAATCTAAATCTATATCAAGAATAATAAATCCAATCTTAAGAAGAAATTATAATAAACTTGATTACATTTTATANCCAAATAAATTAATAAGAAAAAAATACGAAGATTTTGGAATTAAAGTTAAATCTCAAATACTTCCCTTNGGTGTTGATAAGAAAAAATTTAAGAAAAATTATCTTGATAAATTAAAAATTAAAAAAGAGCTAAACATANGAAAAGAATATATTTTTGGATATCACGGAAGATTGAGTAAAGAAAAAAATATAGAATTAATTATTGATAGTTTTAATGAACTTAATAAAAAATACAAAAATATCAAATTAATATTGATTGGTGACGGTCCNGAGAGAGAGGTTATCAAGAATAATAAAAATATAATTTATCTNGGAAAAATAGAAAATCCTGAAAGATATTTGAATATAATTGATTGCTATATGCTCTTATCTGAAACTGAAACAAGTTCATTAAGTCTCATGGAAATAATACAAATGAGCATACCGTTTATAACTACTAAATTAGGNATACTTAGCAATAATATTTCAAAACAAAATTATATTGAATTGACAAAGCAACAATTGAAACCNAAAATAATCAGTAAGTATATGGAAAAAATAATGAATAATAAATTTCAGAGTAAATTTAAATCTGCTTTAACAAAACAACAAGCAAAAATATATGACTGGAACGAAATTATGTCTAAACTTGAAAAAATTTTTTTAAAATTTGAATAATGGACCTGTAGCTCAGTTTGGATAGAGCACTTCCCTCCTAAGGAAGGGGTCGAGGGTTCAAATCCCTTCGGGTCCGTAAAAATTAATTTTTGGATTTTTTATTTCTTGTTTTAAATTTTTTATTTCTTGTTTTAAATTTTTTATTATCTGANCTGAATTTTTTATTTCCTGTTTTGAATGGAATTATTGGAAATTCTTCTAAAGGTAATTTTTCAATTTCTAAATCATAATTATTTAAAATTCTATTAAAAACGTGTCTATCTCTTCTGCTAAGTAATGTGTATGCCTTTCCTTTTTTTCCGCCTCTTGCAGTTCTACCAACTCTATGAACATATTCTTGTGGATCATCTGAAAGATCATAATTAAAAATATGAGAAACATTTTTTATATCAAGTCCTCTTGCTGCAACGGGTGATGCAACAAGTATTTTTTGTTTACCATTATTAAATTGGTTTATTGATTTAATTCTTTTATTTTGATTCATTTTTCCGTGAATCATTCCAACATCAATACCNTTTGATTTTAAATTTTTATGAACCATTTTAACTGTAACTATTGANGAACAAAATACAATAACTTGTTCGGATTCCTTAGTTTTTAATAGNTGNGNTAATAAAGAAAATTTATTTTGTCTTTTTACNGGATAATAATATTGTTTAAGAAAATTATTNGAAACATTAGTTTCAGATTCAGCAATTACTGGTTTATTCATATAATTATTTATTAGATAATTTACTTCTTCGGATATTGTTGCACCGAATAAAATAATTTGTTTATGATCTGATGTAAAATGTAGTATTTTTTCAATATCCTTTATGAATCCCATATCAACCATCTGATCTGCCTCATCTAAAACAAAATTATTTATTTTTGATAAATCTAAGTTATTATTAACTAAATGATCAATAATTCTTCCCGGGGTTCCAATAACAACGTCTGCTTTTTTTATCGCCTTAATTTGCTTATTAATTGAGGCACCACCGTAAACTGTTGCAAAATTTAAGTGCTTATATTTGCTGAATTTTGAAAATTCATTAGATATTTGAATTGCTAATTCTCTTGTCGGTGCCAATATTAAAGATTTGACAAAATTTGAATGTTTTGTCATATTTATAATTGGAATCGCAAAAGCACCTGTTTTTCCGGATCCAGTTTTTGATTTTCCGATGATATCTTTGCCTGATAAAATTATTGGTATTGACTTTATTTGTATATCGCTAGGAGTAATGATATTCTCTTCAGCTAAGGCTTTAACTATATTTTTCTCTATTCCTAATTTTGTAAATGTATCTTTTACCATCTTTATATTGAAATAAATGTGCAATATATTATTTCAAATATAATTAGAACTTTTACTTCTTAACTTCAAACTATATAGTTGAGTATATAAATGTTGCTAATTTGTTATCTAAGAGAATTTTATTTCTAATCGATTTCTGAAAGCATTGGAAATTTCTTTTCCCAGACCGCTTTTTTTAGAAACTTTTAATGATTTACCTTTATTTAACGGTAATTTTGAAATAAGAGTATTATTTATTATTACTTCTACAGATTTTGTGGGTGTAAAGAATAAGAACTCAAAATATTTTGAAGTCTCAATTAGTCTCCACCTCATTTTTCTTTTTTCTTGACGATTATTATTCTTTATTTTATCAATTGGCATAACAACTGTTGAATCACCGTATGAATAAATTTCATATTCCAAATTATCTGTATCAAAGTCAAAAATATCTACAACTGGTCTGGCAAGATCTTTTTCTCTCATTCCAGTAGGAACTTTTACTCCCATACGAATACCATAAATTTTTTTGACAGATCCGTCGCGGATAAATATTACAGTATCAATTATGGAGGGTATCATACCAACCTCGATCTTACCTATAAATCTTTGAATGGAATCTATTGGATTTGATGCATGTACAACTCCAACCATTCCAACACCCGCAAGACGCATATCTGAAAACAATTCAAAATCTTTCAAATTTCTTACTTCATCATAAAGAGTATAATCTGGTCTTGTCAATAATAGTATATCTCTTAAATCGTCATGTGATGCTTTGTTTAAAGAATATTGAGTAATTTCGGGAGGTAGCTGCATATCTCTGGGAGATTCAAGAGACTTAACTACTTTATTGTTAGATGAATATTTATTTGCTAAAGATTGAGCAAAAGTTGACTTTCCGCTACCTGGACTTCCTGAGATTAAAATTCCTTCGGCTCTTGAATTTAGTCTTTCAATAACCCGGTTTGATAATTTATAGTCTGACAAATTCAATTTTTTTACTGGTCTTACAATTGTAATTTCCCATGCATCCGATAATGGAGGTTTTGTAATGACTATTCTAAAATTCTTTATTTGTGCAATTACAGATCCTTTTTTATTTGTCTCAATAAAAGAATTTTTTAAAGATCTAGCAGATTCAATAATTTCATCAGATATCTCTTTTATGTTTCTATCATTTAACTTTTTATTATTAACTTTGATAAATTCCCAACTACCTGGCCATCCTTTTTTTGCTTTTATAAATTCATCTTCTTTAATGTGTAAGGACATATAGTCTTCTTTGAAATATTTTTCAAAACTTAATTTTATTTTTGATTTTTTTTGAATAAAATTTGTTTCAATGCCCAGNGTTTTAGCAACTTCNGATTGAACATAATCTGANGTAATCAAAATTGCAGATTCNTGAAATGCTAAATCNCTTATCAANGAATCAATAGATCCATTTTTTGCATTTTTAATATTATATTGATTTGGATTATTNCCGGAAAATTTAATTAAAAATTTTGATTTTTTAGAAAATTCTTGTAATTTATTTATTTCTTCCAGTCCTATAAACCCTGTTTCCTTATTTTGGTTGGCTTGATTTTCTAATTCGGCTATAACTGCATTATGAATAATAATTTCAGATAAACTTAATTTTTCAATATTTTGAGAAAGATACTGATCAATAATTATACTTGTATCTGGAACAATTCTAGATTTTTTTACGATTTTCTTCCACCCATGTAACAAACTCTTTCACTGTATTTAAAGCATTTGTAGCAGAACCAAATGAAGAATATTCNGAATTNATTAATTTGTANTAAAAATTGTAGAAATTTGAATGTTCAGAATTTAGCTTGTTNAANGTTTTAATTANNAATTCNTTNTTNTCNANTTCATCTTTTGAAATTTGTAAATATTCAATTATTGCCAATTTTGCTGCGGAAATTATATGATTTGTTGCTCCNGTTACAAAATTATCTGAACTTTCTCTACTCAATAAATAGTCTGCATAGACAAGTTTTTTTCTTGCATCATTCAGACTCATTTATTATATCTCCCACCTTAGTTATAAATTCTTGAGATTGATCAAAATATGTTTTAAGTGTATTTAAATCATATGATCTAGTATCAAAGTTAGAATCTGCAATTACAAAATTAGAATCTCTTCTATAGTGAATCGAACTAGATTTCAGGGAATTATCTAAATCGACCATTTTTCTCAGAAATCCCTTAATAACTGGATCAAAGTTTCTCTTATCTGAAACTTTGGTGTTAAAAATTTCAGTTAAAACGGAAAATTGCTTAGGAAATGCTTCAATATTCTTTAAGGATCGTTCATATAGCATTAGTGACTCTAATCCTTTTTTAACAGAATCTAACAGTTTCGACGTAACACTCATAATAAAATTTGAATCTTTAGATATATTGTATGTAACGTAAAGTAGATGTTCTGCAGAATCTAAATCTAATTTTGACTTTGTGTATAATTCAGAATAGCTAACCATATTAAATTCCAATATTTGAATATAAAAAGTTATATATGATATAATAATTAATTATCCCAAATAGTTTAAATGATCTTTTTCTTTAGTTTTATTGCCATCTAAGCTTAATTTTACTAATTCTTTCAATTTGCTCTCAAAATCTTCAGCTTGTTTTATTAGTGGTTTTGGATCTATTTTTAATCCCAAATATGTATCAAGATATTTAATTAATTCGGCAGAACTTCTTGAATCTGGTATTCCAGTACTTGTTTCTGCAAATAGGAAAGTTGAATTTACATGCTCTGATTTTAACATTAGCGCCCCTGTAACTCCAGTTACGGCACCGTTTTCTAATTTTTCTATTCCCATTTTAATAAACTCTTTTTCAGATTTTGGATCGTTTGACCTGACAAAAACTCTGGATAACTGATCATCAATAGGAGAAACTACACCCTCCAGACTTATAATTTCCTTGGCGTTTAAAGTTTTGGCAAGCTCTAAAATTGTGTCTGCTACGTCCCACTCCATTCCCTTAATTCCGGTTATGGCATGAATAAAAACTATATTTTCTTTTTTTGCATANTATATTTCCATTAATCTTCTTGTTTGATCTTTGTATAGCATAGCAACGGGAGGTATATTTTCATCAAAAATTAAACCAATNGGTTTTGCATCTAAATGATTTATCATATATTCAACGGTAATTGTTCCGACATATCCGACTCCGGGAAATCCTTCAATAATTGTTGGTCTTTTTGGTTTTTCATGTAAGATTAGTTCCATTTAATGTAAGGTACTTAATTTATTATAAATCTTATCGAATCAGAAATCTTTATAAATGTAATAAAAATAACTTTATTGTCAGCGGTCAAAGCGAACAGGTTACACCCGTTCCCATTTCGAACACGGAAGTTAAGTTGTTCTACGTTTTTGTCGGTACTGCACAAGTGTGGGAAAGCAAGAAAGCTGCTGACATTTATATATATCCTTTTTGTAATAAAATATGAGAGATTCAAATAAAAAAATAGTAAATGAAAGAATAAAAATACTATTTGAAGAAGCAGAAAAAAATTCAGACTATTCTAATCGATATGTATATTTGGCAAGAAAATTATCTATGAGATATAATGTTAAAATACCCAAACTTCTTAAAATTAAATTTTGTAAAAATTGTTATAACTATTTAAATTCAAAAAATAGTATCGTGCGTACAAATCCTAAAACTAAAACAATAGATAGATTATGTTTAAGTTGTAAAACTAAAAGTAGAGTCGGTTATAGAGTTTAATTAATTTTTATTTAAAATTTCTTTTTTTATTTCTTTTAGGAAATCGTTCATTTTAACACCGAACTTAGGTTTAGATCCTCTCGGCCTTACTGCAAGAGTGTTTTTTTCTTTTTCCTTTGAACCAATTACAATAATGTAAGGTACTTTTTGTAATTCTGCTTCTCTGACTTTTCTTTGAACAGTTTCTGATCTCAAATCAGATTCTACTCTAATTCCTGAAGCTTTTAATTTATTAGCAATTTTTTTTGTATATTCAGTAATCTCATCGTTAAAACTGATAACTTTAACTTGTGTTGGTGCCAACCAGGTAGGGAATGCTCCATTATAATGCTCGATAAGTATTCCAAACATTCTTTCAAATGAACCTAATAAAGCTCTGTGTAGAATAATTGGATATTCATTTTTATCTTCTGAATTTTTAAAAGTTGCATTTAATTTTGAACATAAATTAAAATCTAATTGAATTGTTGCAAGTTGCCATGATTTTCCATTAGCATCTTTAATATGAAAATCAATTTTTGGACCATAAAACGCACCATCTCCTTTATTTATGGTAAATTTCATTTTTGATTTTTTTAAAGTTTCTTCAAGTATTTTTTCTGCATTATTCCAAGTTGATATATTTCCAACATATTTTTCTGGACGAGTTGATAATTCAACACTAACATCTTTAAACCCTAAAACTGAATAAACTTCTTTTACTAATTTTATTAAATTAATAATTTCTGAATCTAATTGATTTATTGTACAAAATATATGGGCATCATCTTGAGTAATCATTCTTACTCGAGATAATCCTGTTAAAGCACCTGAAGCTTCATTACGATAAACAGTTGCAAATTCAGCATATCTTTTTGGTAAATCTTTATATGAATTTGATTCATTTGCAAAAATACTTGTATGAAATGGGCAACTCATTGGTTTTATGGCCATTTTTTCATCTTTTGATTTTATTTCAAACATATCTTCTCTATAATTTGTCCAATGGCCTGATTTTTTGAATAAATCAATTTTAGAAATATGAGGAGTTCTTACAAAATTATAATCATTTTTTTCAAGTAATTCTCTCAAAAATGTCTGTAATGAATTTATAACAGACTCTCCTTTTCGGGGAAATAATGGTAAACCTGGACCCACGTCTTCAATTTGTTGATAAAAACCTAATTTCGGACCTAATACTCTGTGGTCATTTGATTTTGCCATAGTTACACCTAAGTTGAATCTATAAAAACTAATCGATATTTATAAATGTCTAATTCCTTTTTTTGAAACTTTAGCTCGCCAAATTGTTTCCGGCATCCAATCCGGTTTATTATCTGGGGCAGATACTTTTAATCTTTCTCCAGAATATATATGTAACTTCTTTGCGCCTCTTTCTCTCAGAATAATCGAAGTAAAACCTCTAGATGCAGCCTTAAGGGCAGCTTGTCTTGGTTGTCTTCCTGTGAAAACGTGAGATGAATCTCTCTCATTTTCTTGTAAAACAAAATATCTCATATTTTTTGCCATATATTTTGTATTATTAATTATATAAAAGGTCTTTGTATAACGTTATTTTAGAATTTCTCCCGTTTCTTCTGACCAAAATAGTAAATCTAATTCTGCCATGGATATACCAATTTTATTACAGAAATTTGACATTTTATTTTCCATTTCTAAATATTTTTTTCTTGATATAGTTTTTGGTATTTCATCAATGACTCCCACTCGTTTTAAATTTTTTAGAATATGTCTATCTAAAATTGCAATCTCTTTTCCGAAACCGATATTTCTTAAAAAATGGCTTGCTTCCTTCATTCCAATTCCCTTGAATGAATTTGCTATTTCATCTCTTAATACAGGAATATTTGTAAAATCAAAATTAAATTGATCAAAAATTGGTCTGGAATCTTCAAGACGTTTTGACTTTGTAATATGAAATCTAATTCCCTTTAAATGAGGTTCAATTTCGTTAGCCTTACCCGAAAATAAAAGATTATTTTCAATTAAACTTCGAATTGCAATATCTGCAGATTTAGCTTTAGATTGTGGAGTTAAAAAGCAAAATGCTAATTCTTCATATAACTTTGATTTATCATTTTTATCTATAGAATCAAAATCTTCCAATCTGGAATTAATTTTATCTTTCATTAATTCATATTTACGTCTAAATCTCTCGATATAAACTTCATTTATCTGTTGATCCGAATCCACCTCTATTTTCTCCAAATTTTAATTTTGATTCTTTAAATTTAACCTTTTTTATTTTAACAAATATGCCTTGTCCCAATTTTTCTCCCCTTTTTATATTAACNATATTGTTAGTTATATTATAAACTTGTAAAAGTAATTCATCATTATCTCCGCAATAATCTTGATCTATAATTCCAACAGAATTTGGCATAATTAATCCTTTCTTTTTAAATAATGAGCTTCTTGGTGCTAACATTAACATATATTCTTTTGGAACCTTAACAACTAGGTTTGATGGTAAGAGTGCTATTGAATTTGGATTTATCTGAGTACTGTCTCTACAAACTAAATCAAAACCTACTGCTCCCTCGGATTCATATTTAGGTAAATCAAGAGTTTCATCAATTCTTTTTACAAAAACTTCCATATACGAATATTATTGCATTACTTAAAAATAATTATATATCAAAATGTTTAAAAATCAAGTAAATCAATTCACAATTGTGAAAAATAAACTATTAATGCCTCAAGAAATAGAAATTCATTATTTGATACCTTCAATAAATCGGATAATATCAAAAAAATTATTAGATTTAAATATATCAAAAAAAGATATAGCTAGATTATTGCAAGCACAAAATTCAACAATATCTCAATATATTCATGATAAACGGGGTAAAAAAATTGAATTTGAAAATAAAATTATAGATTATATAGAAAGTAGAGCTCAAATAATATTAGAAAATAATAATTATCTACAGGAAGTTCAAAATATTCTATCAAAATTTAGAAAAGATAAAATATTATGCAAGTATCATCGGGAGTTATCTCCGATTATAAATCAAACTTGCGTTGAAGGTAAATTGGGGTGTGATCTAAATGGATAATAATTTTGAAATTGATAGAAGCTTGTATGATAATCCTACAAAAACCGAATATAATTATGTAAGTGAACCGGGTCTATCTGAGCAAATAATTAGGAAAATATCTAAATTAAAAAATGAACCNACTTGGATGCTAAAAAAACGTTTGGATTCTTATAAAATATTTAAAGAATTAAAAATGCCNACTTGGGGTCCNGATATATCTGATTTAGATCTTAATAAAATTATATACTATCTTGATCCAAAAGCAAAAAAGAATTCAAAAAAATGGGAAGATGTACCAGAAGAGATTAAAACAGTATTTGAAAAATTAGGCATTCCTGAAGCTGAAAGAAAAGCACTAGCTGGTGCGGGTGCTCAATTTGAAAGTAATACCATCTATCATAATTTGAAAAAAGACTTNGAAGAAAAGGGTGTTGTATTTTTAGATATGGATCTTGCTGTAAAAAAATATCCTGAACTNGTAAAGAAATATTTTATGACTTCCTGTATCTCCCCGCGATTGCATAAATTTGCTGCACTTCATGGAGCGGTTTGGAGCGGAGGAACTTTTATTTATATTCCAAAAAATGTTAAAGTTGAGCAGCCTCTTCAGGCCTATTTTAGAATGAATAGTTTAAATTCTGGTCAATTTGAACATACTCTAATAATTGCTGATGAAGGTTCCTACATAAATTATATAGAGGGATGTAGTAGTCCTAAATTTGATAATTCTTCGATACATGCAGGCGGAGTTGAAATACATGTTCTAAAGAATGCGAGAGTTAGATATAATTCGGTGGAGAATTGGAGTAAGAATACTTACAATTTGAATACTAAACGAGCAAATGTACAAGAAAATGGCGTAATTGAATGGGTAAATGGTAATATGGGAAGTAATGTTACAATGTTATATCCGTGCTCAGTCTTGATTGGAGATAATTCTAAATCTGATTTTTTGGGAATTGCATTTGCAAGTGATGATCAAAATCAAGACACNGGACATAAATTATATCATATAGGAAAGAATACAAAATCAACAATAAGAAGTAAAAGTATTTCAAAGGGAGGNGGAATTACGACCTACAGAGGTCTTGTTGATGTAAATAAAAATGCAAAGAATTCAAAAATTAGTGTTGAATGTGATGCNCTGATGTTAGATAATATATCTAAATCTGATACAATACCGGTTATGAAAATAAAAAATAATGAGACTGAAATAGCTCACGAAGCAAAAGTCGGTAAAATTAGTGATGAAGAAATTTTTTACTTGATGAGTAGAGGTTTGACTGAAGAAGAGGCATTGAAAATGGTAGTTTCAGGATTTATAGAACCAGTAGTTAAAGAGTTACCTTTTGAATATGCTGTAGAACTTAATAAATTAATAGAATTNGAGATGGAGGGAAGTTTAGGATGAAATCGATACTTGAAAAAATTAAGAATATTAATTTTAAGAAAAATATATCTGAAACTAAAAACCTTTCTAAAAAAGATATTTTTAAACTAACCAATAAAGATGAATTTACAAAAATTCATAAAAAATATTTGAATAAAGTTAATAAGATAATTTTAGAAAAAAATGAAATT
This sequence comes from Candidatus Woesearchaeota archaeon, assembly GCA_002686215.1. The sequence goes on along the minus strand of NZAU01000054.1, from coordinate 8,887 downwards.
AAAACAATTGAAATATCTGAATATCCAAAAAATAATGAATTTATACATTATTTGATTAAATGTAAAGAAAATTCTGAATTAACTATCATATTAAAACTAACTTCCAAAGAATCTAAAGAAANTTTCTATAGATCTGCAATATATGAAATTTACCAAGATAAAAATTCTAAAATTAATTTTATAGAATATCAAAATCTATCTAATAATTTCATAAACTATAATTATAAAAAATCGGTTCTAGACCATGATGCAAAAATAAACTTTTATGATTTTCACATAGGAAGTAAATACACAAATAATATCGTTTTAAGTGATCTAAACGGTAAGGGTTCAGAATCAAGAAATTATAGTTTATATTCTTCNAAGGATAATCAAATTTTTGAAATTAAAAATGAATCTAACCATTATAATGAAAAAACTTTTTCAGATATGATAAACAAAAGCACAGTAAATAATTCAAGTAATACAAAATATATTGGAACGGTAAATATTACTCGTAATGCTAAATTTTCAAATGGGTATCAGCAATCTCATTCAATGATATTGGATGATGAATCTAAATCGGAATCTATACCAATTTTAGAAATTGATAATTCAGAAGTAAAATGTAGCCATGGTGCAACTGTTGGTAAAATTGATAAAGAAAAAGTATTCTACTTGATGAGTCGAGGATTTAATAAAAAAGAGTCTAAAAAAATTCTAGTTGAAGGATTTATTACTGACTTATTGAAAAAGATTAAAAATTCAAACTTAAGAACAGANATTCAAAAAGAGGTGATGAAGAAAATATGAAAAATGAATTTCCGATAATTAAAGATGTAACTTATTTAGATAGCGCTGCAACAACTCAAAAACCAAACAGAGTAATAAATAAAGTATCTGAATATTATCAAAAATATAATTCAAATGTACATAGAGGTCTTTATAGTTTNGGTATTGAATCTGATAAATTATATGAAAAATCTAGAAAATTAATATCTGAATATATTAATTCTGATACTGANGAAATAATATTTACAAGAAATACAACCGAATCATTAAATATTATAGCNAATTTAGAATCTAAAAATTTGAAAAAAGATGATGAAGTCATATTATCNATATCNGATCATCACTCAAANATATTACCNTGGCAAGTACTNTCTAAAAAAATAGGNTTTAANATTNTATTTGCAGAATTAAATTCGGAATATGAACCAAAAATATTAGAAAAAATATCAGAAAAAACAAAAATAATTAGTGTTAGTCATATCTCTAACGTAACTGGTAAAGAAATAAATCTAACTGATATAACAAAACATATTAAGAATTCAAAAATTAAACTTATTTTAGATGCTGCTCAATCTGCAAGTCATAAAAAATTAGATGTAAAAAAATTAGATGTAGATTATTTAGCATTTTCTGGTCATAAATTATTTGGGCCAACAGGAATTGGTATTTTATATGCAAAAAAAGAATACTTAGAAAATTATGAACCNATATATTATGGCGGAGACATGATTAAAAGTGTAACTATAGATAATTTTGAATTTAATAAATTACCAAATAAGTTTGAATCTGGAACNCCTAATGTGGCNGGAGCAATAGGTTTGGGGGAAAGTATTGAATTTGTTAATGAAATTGGATTANATAATATAAATAAAAAATTAAATGAATTAACTAATTATGCTTTNGAGAAATTATCTTCGTTTAAAAAAATAAATATATANGGTGGTTCAAATGGAATCATATCTTTTAATATNNCNGGAATACATTCTCATGATGTTGCAGAAATTTTAAATCAAGAAGGAATTTGTATAAGGGCCGGACATCATTGCTGCATGCCACTTATGAACTATCTGAAAATAAATTCTTGTGCAAGAATAAGTATTCAAATATATAATAAAAAAGAAGACATAGATAAATTANTCTTGGCTCTGAAGAAAGTGGAGNNTATATTCAATGGATAATCAAATATATAGAGAGAATATCATGGATCATTATAAAAATCCAAGAAATTTTGGATCAATTNATCATAACTTATCCGCAAATGGAAATAATGAAATTTGTGGAGATAACATAAATTTTTANGTAGACTGTAAAGAAAGTAATATAAACAATATTTCATTTGATGGTGAGGCTTGTGCAATATGNATTGCTACAGCATCTATGCTATCGGAAAAAGTAATTGGTAAAAAAATTGATGATATAGAAAAGATAAAAAAGGAGGAAGTTATTGAAATGTTAGGTATAAATTTAAGTCCAATAAGAGTTAAATGTGCATTATTGCCGCTTTATACTTTGAAAAATATAAAATAATATGTTAGAAATAAAAAATTTACATTTGGAAGTAGAAAATAAGGAGATATTAAAAGGCGTATCATTAAAAATTGAAAAAAATGAAATTGTTGCCGTAATGGGTCCAAATGGTTCTGGAAAAACTTCATTATCTTATGCAATAATGGGACATCCAAATTATAAAATAACAAAGGGTGAAATATTATTTAATGGTAAAAAAATAAATGAACTTGATCCTTCTGAAAGGGCAAAACTAGGTATTTTTTTATCATTTCAATATCCNGTTGAAATATCTGGGGTTACTGTAAGTAATTTTTTAAGAGCAGCATTAAAAAATGCAAAAAATAAAATATATAGTTTAATTGAATATAAGAAATTATTAATTAAACACATGAATCTACTAAATATAGATTCTTCTTTCAAAGATAGATATTTGAATGAAGGTTTTTCTGGCGGAGAGAAAAAAAGGTTTGAAACTTTGCAAATGTCGATTCTTGAACCTAAATTNGCTGTAATAGATGAAGTCGATAGTGGACTAGATATTGATTCTTTGAATATTGTTGCAGATAATATTAAAAAAATACAGAAAAAAAATAAAATGGGTATTTTAATAATTACACATTATGATCGAATTCTTGAATACATAAAACCAGATAAAGTACTAATTTTTGATAAGGGAAAAATAATTAAAATTGGAGATAAAAAATTAGTAAAGGAAATTGAATCAAAGGGCTATAAAGATTTGTAATTATATGTTAAAATATAATTATTATTTATATTTAGTGACACCCTTTTTCGGACATAAATCTTTTAAGAAGCATGAAGAGCAANTTGGTACTGGTGCCTTGCAATATGCTCTGCCATGTTCAATAATTAACCAAGAAGCTTCTTTCCATTTTTCTCTGGGAAATATATTCATTAAATCTTTTTCTACTTTGTTCGGATTTTTATGTTCAGATAAACCNAATCTATAAGAAACTCTTTTAACATGAGTATCTACTGCAATACCGTAATTTTTATTGAAGCCTTGGCTTAATACAATATTGGCAGTTTTCCTTGCAACTCCTCTGAGCGATATTANATCTTCCATATTGGTTGGTACCTTTCCTCCAAAATCATTAATTATTTTTTTACTTGTTTCAATAATTGATTTTGATTTTGCACGATAAAATCCAGTTGAATAAATTAATTTTTCTAATTCTTCTTGTTTAATATTAACAAAATCTTCTGGCTTATTGTGCTTTTTGAAAAGAACTTTAGTTACTTTATTTACACGTTCATCTGTACATTGAGCACTTAGTATAGTTGCAACTAAAATTTGGAATGGTGTCTCTGCGGATAAAAATGGTCCACCCTTATATTTTTTTTCAAATATTCCTAAAATATTATCCATAACGCTCTGTTTTTATTTTTTCTTCCTTAACTCCTAATTCAACTAACATATCATAAATATCATTTACGAATTCCGGAGGTCCACAAATAAAATATAAATTAGATTTTATAATATTGTTTTCTATAAATTCTTTGTTAATTCTTGAATCTTTTGAAGTAATTACATACTTACCGGACAAATTATTTGAAAATCCATCATCAATGATCTTCTTACCAATGATATCTTCTTCGGTTCTCTCGCTGTATATTAAATTACATTTTATATTATTTTTATTTGAAAATTCATACATCGAAAAAAATGGTGCTATTCCTGTTCCTGCAGCAATAAAATTAATTGATTGTAACTTACTATCTTCTAAAATAAATCTTCCAAATGGTCCAGAAATTTCTAATTCATCTCCTTCTTCAAGTTGATTAAAATAACTTGAAAATCTTCCATCTTCGTAAATTTTAATGTAAAGTTTAATTTCATATCTGTCATTTGGAGCATTAGCAATAGAATATGCTCTTGCNGGAATTAACTTGCCAAATTTATTTTTTGGGATAGAAATCATTACAAATTGTCCTGCTTTGAAATCCATATTTTTTTCTAGTTCTAATACGACTGTCTTAACGGTTCTGGTTTCATTCCAGACTTTTCTTATAATTGATTTCATATTTATTTAATATGCATTAATTAATAAATTATATCATATTAATTATATCTTGATGAATTTCATCAATNGATCTTAAACTTTCTCCATTCATACAATCAATAACTTCCCAATTNGGATATTTTTTAGATAAATTGATATAAGCATCTAAAACATTATTTTGATAATTTTTATTTTTTTCATGACCATCAACNGAATCTCTATTTGATAAATTATTATCAGAAATTTTTACTGGAACTTTTAGAAAAATAATTTTATTGGGAACGGGTAAATTAAAATATTTAAATTCCATCTCTTCAATAAAATGTAAAAAATCTTCATGTTTATCTTTTGGTAATTTAGAAGTTTGATAAGCCATATTTGATTGTGTATATCTGTCACATAAAACATAATAACCCTTGCTTAAGTAATCTCTAATTTCTTTACCAACTTCAAACCNATCTAGTGCATATAATATNGATATTAATTTTGCATCTACTTTTGTAGAATCTCCAAATTTACCATCCAGATAATCTCTTATCATTTTTCCAAAAAANGTTGAATAATTTGGAAATTCGTAGGTAATAACTTTTTTACCTTTAGAAATTAATTTATNTTTAAGCAACTCAGTTTGTGTTTGTTTACCNGAACCATCTATTCCGTCAATAACTATTAACATAAAAATAATATTTATAATTTTATTAAAAGTAATTGTTTGATATATTATCTAATTATTTATTTTCAATTCTTGGAGCCAANATAAAGGATAATTGACATTGATTAATGGCTCTAAAATCTAATTTAAGAGGATAATCTGAAGAAAAATTTAATTTAACTTCATCAGAAAATGAAGAAGATTTTGTCATTTTTTTAAGATAATCAATTGAATAAATTGAGTTTGAATTTTCTCTTACTGAAAAATTATTAAGAATCTCTGAATCTTTTTTCATATCTATATCGACTTTTCTTCCAGTGTCTCCNGATAATAAGTTGAATGTATCTTCGTTTGCTCTAAATGTTACTGCATCACCCACTATTGATGAATCATCAATAAAATTTCTGAATTCAATTGANTTCATTTGAATTGAAACATTAAAATCNAAGCTTGGTATTTTTCTTTCAGTTTCTTCGTCATCCAATAATGGAATTGAAAATTTTCTAGTAGAANTTCCTAAAATTGTTACATTTAGTCTATTATTTGAATGAGATAAAACNAGNGTTTCACCGCTTCTTACTCTTTTTAATGCCTGTTTTAGGGAATCTAAATTAATTGTAATTTTTGAAGGTTCAGTTACATTATATTCGATAAATGATGAAGGTAAAATATTTAGAATTACCATAGAAATATTTGCNGGATCCATTGAAACTAACTTTAATCCCTCATTAGTTACATGAAATGTTGCATCAGAAATAAATTCTGAGACTATCCCNATTGTATTATTAAGAATTTTTGTATCATTGACTCTAAGTGTAAACATACACTGNAGATTTATTTTTTATTTATAAATATTAATATACTAAAAACCTTAAAATGACCTAAATAAATTTATTCTCAAAATAAATAAAGTTACAAATATTAAGGAAANACCNAAAAATGCACCNGCAATTGCAAAATTATTNACATTNGGTATAATTATTGGATAAATTTGTGCAAATATATTACCTGAGATAAAAGTTAATAAAATTGATAAATACAATAAAACTTTGGCAATCCCGAATCTCATATTATATAATTAAAAGCTATTATAAAATTGTTTCCTTATATTTTTCTAAGTCAATATTACCAAAATCTTGAATTATATCTGATTGAAGTTCTAATTCTGTTCCTTCTCCCCAAACTTTAGCAAGTACTCTAACTTTGTCACCCTCGGATAATTCTGAAAACCTTTCCGAATTATTTGTTATTACAGTTATTTTTCCTTCGCCGTCATCTAGAATAAAACTCATGATTGATGAGTCTTTTGAAATTACTGTTCCAAAAACACTTACTGATCTAGTTTCAGAATTAAGGCTGTTAATTCTGGTAGGAATAAATGGATATCTTTTATATTCGTTTTCAACCATTATGTATATTCTCTCCAAGTGTGTTTACATTTAACACATCTAAAGAATGATGTTTCGGGTTCATCTGATGCTCTGGTCTGTTCTTCCCAGAAAAAAGCTTTATTGTGACCGCATTTTGGACATTCTTCATCCACTGTTGTCATTGTAACTTCGTCGTTAGTACTGGCACCTTCGCCTTTAACTTCATGCACAGTCTTTTCTTTCAATTTTACNTCTTGACCGGGCATTTTTATAGAACCGTCTTTATTGAACATATTAGCCATAAGAATAATGAAGAGATAGATAAATAAAGGTTTCTAAAAATTAATGAAAAGATCTACAAGTGCTTTTTTAGGCCAACCCAATAATGGAACTTTGAATATTGCTTTACCTATATAGTCTGATTCGTAAATAAACTTTTCATAAGCCAATTGTTTTGAGTTATTGTCNCCCAGTGTTGAAACATAATCATCATTAANTGTAATTATTCTATGAATTGTTGGTTGATGTCCGGATTTCTTGAATACAATTACATCTCCAACTTCAAGTTCATTAAAATTATTACCTTTTACAATCATTACATCTCCAGTATTAAATCCGTCCTTAAAATCAAATTTTGAAAAATCTTCATAATAAATTTCATTTGACTCATAAATTAAATTTTTTCCAGAATACCATTCATCAAAATTCGAATGATGTTCCATTGATTCACTCATTACTGCTACTACAGGCATACTTGAAGATAATAGTAAACCTAAAGTCGGAAAAATAANAAATTTTCCNAATAATAAAATCAATATACCGGATATTACATANGATTCTAAACTATCTTCTTTCCACAAAAAGTTCCAAATTTTTTTAATTTTCATGCGTTTCCTTTACTCGAACCATAATACATTCCAGATCCAATAATATGTGCAACTCTTAATGGTTCAGGTACTTTACCTATTTTTGTACTAATTTTTAATATATTTGATGCATCAATATTTGANATTCCTGCAGTTTGAAAATAAACATTTTTTTCATTTAATTTTGTTTCATAAATTTTACCTGCCGATTTCATAATTTCTATTCTGTCATCTATATGCTTTGAGTGAAATAAATTTTCTATTTTCTTTAAATTTGGCATTCGATCCATAACTGCAATAACTGGTATTCCTGTTTCTCTATTTAGTTTATTTATATCCAGAATGTTCAAACCAGCAAAAGTAATGCCATCTGTTAAAATAACTGTAAGTTGATCTGAAATTTTTGATTTATTAATCATAGAAATAAATTTTTCAGTACAGTCGTTATTATGTTGACTTATTTGGGTGGAAAGTAAATTTTCCATATATTTATTTCCTCTGAAAACAACTGCNGAAACAGATACTGGCGATCCCGAGGAATTAGAAGGAAAATCATCAATGCCCAGAATTTTAATATCTTCGGAAATCATATGAAATATAAAATTAATCTATTATATTAATTACTAATTTCTTTAAACTGTTTTTTTAATTCAGCTACTGCATTGTTCCAAACTTTTTTTGCATCAGTTTTTTCAGTTTCTAATGTAAATATTGCTTCACCTACTTCAGGATGAGTTACTTGAAAACCTGATTTTTTAACAGATTTATCTTCCCAAATTTTTTTATTTATAGCATTCAACATTCCTTGGTCGAATGGTTTAAACATCAATTTTATTTTATTTTTTTCAAATACTACTTTTTCCATTTTAATCATCAAATTATTATGTTTATAAACATTTCTAATTCTTTAGTTCATCAAATATTTCTCTTAATTCTGATCCATTTACNATTGTTTTTGGATATTCATCTTCAACAATTCTTGGACATGCAGTGTTAACATAACAATCAACTTCAGAGAAATTTAAAAGATCATTATTGACAATAGTNTCGTGTGTTAAAATTACTCCGTCTTTTCCAAGNTCTCTTGCTTCTTTTAACATTCTTTTNGCCATGTTAAGATAATATTGACCTGGTTTTGTTGAAACTAAAAATCCGTAACATTTAGCATGTTTAGCATTATTTTTCCTTATTGCTTGTTTAGAAAAATATCGTCTCTTTCTTTGTTCTGGCAATAATTCAACTTGCTTTGTAAGCGGATTTGCTAAATAAATGTCTTTATCGGTCAAATATGCAAGATTTAATGGATGAAATTCTCCTGTACCAAAAAATAAGAAAGCATCAACGTCTTGTTCTACATCTAAAGCTGCAGTAGAGTCACAACCTAAAACTTGACCGTCATGAAAAGAATATATTCCTTGTTTTGGAACTAAATTTTTTGCAGGTTTACCAACAAAAACTTCTTTACCATTTTCNGTTAAATAATCTTTGATAAATTTAACGTGTCTTATATGTTGTACTGTTGTAACAAGACCAATCTTTTTTTCAGATACTTTTGATAAAATCTCTTTTAATAAAGGTGTAAAGTCTTCTTTAATATATGCTTCAACAAATAATGTTCTCATAATTGAGCTGAATTTTTTGTCCTTTTAAATGTTTTCATTAAAAAAAATAAGATTCGAATTAACGAATCTTAGC
>NZAU01000053.1 GCA_002686215.1 Candidatus Woesearchaeota archaeon | reverse complement strand
TTTCTCCAACGATTACATGCCTGCATTCACAAACGATGCAGTAAAAACAAATGCTGTCGCTGGTGAAATTGACACTGTTGTAATTAATTCTGCTGGTACAGGATATAACAACGGAACTTATGACAACGTTGCCATTAACGGTGACGGAACTGGTGGTCGTGTTTCTATCGTTGTTGATGGTGGTAAGATTATTTCTGCTACTGTTACTTCTGGTGGAACAGGTTACACCTTTGGGCAAATTAGTATTGGTAATATTCAGGGTATTGGAACTGGAACCGCTGGTGAAGTTGATGTGATTATCCCTCCTCCAAATGGTCATGGTGCTGAACCCACCATTGAACTAGGCGCTTTCCGAGTCATGATTAACGCTAAACTCTCTTATGATGAGGGTGCAGGCGACTTCCCTATTGACAACGACTATCGTCGTATTGGTTTGATTACTAATCCTCTGAAATTTGGAACTTCAGAGTTGATTGCAGACTTGACTGTATCTGCAACTAAAGCAGCAATCTTCCCTCCAACTTTCCAAGGCAACTATGTGCCTGATGAAATTATCACACAAACTCGTGTTGTTGGTGGACAAAATATTACTGCTCGTGCTCGTGTTATTTCATGGAATGCTACAACAAAGGTTTTGAAGTATTATCAGAACTCAGTTGATGGTATTTTCCCTGAAGTTACAGGAACGCAAAATGAGTTTGATGGATCCAACGTTATTAACGGTGGTGTTTCTGGTGCTGCTGGTCAACCAGATGTGAACTTTCCTGCAGTTCCTAACTCATCTTCTAGAACCATTAACAACACTGAATACGATTTGGGTATGAAGTTCAATAATGGTTATGCAAAAGCAGAGATTGAACCAAACAGCGGTCAGGTTGTTTATATAGATAATAGGAGATCAATTAGTCGTGCTAACGACCAAGTAGAAGACATCAAAATCGTAATCGAATTCTAATGGCACAAAATACCAANNTAAACGTCACNCCTTANTACGACGANTTCGATAAGGATAAGAATTTTTATCGAGTGCTGTTNCGTCCTGGATTCCCNATNCANGCGAGAGAACTCACTACGATGCAGAGTATTCTGCAGAATCAGATCGAGAACGTCGGATCGCACCTGTTCAAAGATGGTGCAATGGTCATCCCAGGTCAAGTCGGTTATGACCTGACGGTTGACGCTATCATGCTTCAAGAGTCGTTTCTTGGTGCCGATGTTGAATCGTATAGAACTCAGTTAGATGGTAAAATCCTAGAGGGTCTTACCTCAGGTGTTAAGGCAAAGGTTCTTTATAGTATTTCCGCTACAGAATCAGATAAAGGTTATATCACTCTCTACGTTAAGTATATTGAGTCTGGTGGTGAAAATGCTACTCAAGCAACTTTCCAAAATAATGAACAGTTGATTACCGACAGTGAGATTACGTTCGGTACAACTCTGATTGAGGTTGGTTCTCCCTTCGCTCAATTACTTCCTACTTCTGCTCTACAAGTTGGTTCTGTTGCATATGTGCAGCAGGGTGTCTACTTCATTCGCGGTTTCTTCGTTGATGTAGATTATCAATACATCCTTCTCGACCAATATGGAAGCAACCCCTCCTATCGTGTCGGTCTCGATATTCAAGAGTCGATCGTTACTCCAGAAGATGACCTTAGTCTCAACGATAACGCTGCTGGAACAAGTAACTATGCTGCACCTGGTTCTCATAGATTTAGAATCACAACCAAGCTCATCAAAAAACTGCTGACTGATGATGCTGATAAGAACTTTATTGAACTACTTCGTCTCAATAACTCTAAAGTAGAGAAACTGATTGATAGAAGTGCATATGATGAACTTGAAAAGGGTCTTGCACTGAGAACTTATGAAGAGTCTGGCAACTATGTTGTCAAAGATTTTGAAATTACCATGAGGGAAAACCTCGACGATAATTTCAATAATGGTGTATATAAAGCTGGTGCTACTACTGCTAGTGGTAACACTGCATCCGAAGACAAGTATGCTTTAGAATTCGGTGCTGGTGTTGCATATGTCAAAGGATATAGAGTCAAGAGACTGTCTCCGTCTTTTGTTGACCTTGATAAACCTAGAGAAACAAAGGCAGCACAGAACGTCATCATCCCATTTGAAATGGGTAACTTTACTAATGTAAAGAATGTTTTTGGTTTCCCCAATGTTTCTGGTTCTACAGTCACCAATGCATATCAAACATTAGAACTGCGTGATAGATTCTCCACAACTGCTGGCGATTCAAATGGTAATCTGATCGGGTATGCTCGTGTAACATCTATTGAGCATCTGGCAGATCCAGATAATGTTTTTGGTACTGCAGACGACCAATACAAGATGAACGTCATGGACGTTCAGATGTTTACTGTCCTTGAATTGACATCCGCAAAATCTATTGCTCAAGGAACTCTGGTTGTTGGCGGCACTTCTGGTGCTAGAGCATACATGGTCGATGCAATTACTAACAGCGATCAGTGTATTGTATATCAAGTAGAAGGTAATTTCGTTAAGAATGAAATGCTGACTGCTGATGGTGAGCAGATTGAAACTATTGCAGCACTGCATAGTTATCAGTATTCTGATGTTCGTCAGTATGTTGCTAGAGACGAAAGCACTAATGCTATTGAATTTACTGCTGATCCCGTTCTGGAAGATGCTGTTCTTGTCGAAGGTAGCACTTTCCAATACAGCACAACTTTAGGTGATGTCAAAACTGTAGACAGTGTTGGTGCAGCAGATTCTTCTAGAACTGCAGGCACATATGTTGTAACTACTTTCACCACTGATGTTACTACCAATAATAGTAAAGGTGCAAAGTTCAGTATTGTAGTTGATGGTTCTGGTGCTGCTACTATTACTGTTCTCGACGGTGGTTTTAATTACGTTGTAGATGAAACCTTTACAGTACAAGATGCTCAACTCGGTGGTGGCGGTGGTGCTGCACTGACGTTTGATGTTGCTACAGTTGGACCTACTATCACTGGTCTTCAATCAAACTTTGCTCTGGATCTCAGACCTGGTGATGAGATTTACTTCAACAATGATGACTTCGTAACTGTTGATTTTGTAGATCCTAGCGATGTTCTCTATGATGGCAACGATGCTATCTTTGATTACAGCGATCAGATTGTAAGAGTTGAACCTGGTTCTAGTGCTCCTACCGCAGGAACCTATAACACTTTGGTTCGTTATCGCAACAAACTATTTGATATTGCTAATGCAGATCTTCTTAGCGACATGCCTAAGAAGTATGTCAAGTCGATCTCTGACGAATCTCAAATTGTTAGAAGAACATTTGATGCTCAGACTGTTGCTTCTAACTCTATTTCTATCACTCTGCCTGAGAATGAGCAGTTTGAATCTATCTCTGATGTAAACTATACGTTTACTGTTCTTGCTGGTACTAACTCAACTCATCCTGTTGGGGATCAGATCACCATTAACACTACATCAACTGGTGCTATTGGTTACACTACATTTACATCTGCTGATAGAACTACTCTTCAGATTGATAACCTCACAAACATTACTTCCGTTAAGGTAACTGCGACTATCTCCAAGAACGTTGCTACCAGAAAGACCAAATCTGGTCAACAGATGTTTGTTCTTAAAGTCAATAAGACTCAGAAAAACCTTGACAAGCAAAATTATAACTTAGTATATTCTAACCTTTATGGTACTAGAATTGAAGATAAAGAACTGTCTTTGGGTCTGACAGATTGTTATCGTATGCACGCTGTGTACGAATCTAACGATGATAATGATCCTATTATTCCTTCTGTAACTCTGGTTGAACCTGCATTCTTTGCTACTGGTTCGATTGTAACTGGCAGAACTTCAAAAGCAAGAGCAAAAGTTGTTGACTTTGCTTCTGGTTCTCTGAAACTGAGTCTTGTTTACATCGATGGTTCGATGGTTGCTGGTGAAACTATTGATGGTTTTGATAGTAACGGCGTTGCTATTTCTGCAATTATCAATGATAGTGAAGGATCTGTCATTGCAGGTTCTAAGGTAGTTACTGATAATTACTTCCTTGAAGTCTCTCAGACTGGTTTCATGTACGGCATCTCAAAACTTGTTCGCAAGAAAGGTGTTAGTGCTCCCATCAGAAAACTGAAGATGGTTATTGATTACTATACACACTCCTCTACTGGAGATTACTTTGGTGGTCAATCCTATCTCGATACTACATATGCCGATATTCCCTTCTACGGATTCAAGTATCTTGCAGATTATCTAGACTATCGTCCTGGTTGTAAGAATCTCTACAGCGGAACGGGCACTGTTGCATCTCCTGCATACGTCAACTGCTCTACATTTGATTTCAAGTCAAGAGTATTCAATGTTGCTGGTAGTCCTAACGCTACTGTCTTTGATATTCCTAAGTTAGAAAGCAACTTCCGTTGCGACTTCGATTGGTATCTGCCTAGAGTTGATAAGGCATTCCTGACACCCGATGGTGAATTCCAAATCGTAAAAGGTAAGTCTGAAGAATCCCCTGTTGAACCTGATGACCTCAAAGATGGTATGCTTCTAGCAACTATCAGTCACAAACCATATGGTTTTGACCCTGAAAATGATGTTGTTATCAAGAGATCTGATAACAAGCGTTATACAATGCGCGATATCGGTGCTATTGAGCGTCGTCTTGATCAGGTTGAGTATTATACTTCCCTGAATATGCTCGAATCTGACACAATGAATGTCAGAATTACTGATGCTTCTGGTAAGGATCGCCTCAAGAATGGATTTATTGTTGATGACTTCTCAGATCATGGTAAGTCTGATACTGCTCACGAAGATTTTGCAGCATCTCTTGACTTTGAATACGGTGAGTGTCGTGCTTCTCACTACACCACCAATGTTCCTCTTGTAGTCAACCCAAACCTTTCTACTAATTATCAGCAAACAGGTCCTATTATCACACTTCCTTACAGCGAAGTTAAGATTATTGAGCAACCTTATGCTTCTCGTGTTGAAAATATCAACCCCTTCAACGTCTTTACCTATATTGGTCGTATTACACTGACTCCTGGTTCTGACGATTGGTTGGATACTGCACGTCTCCCAGCAAACGTTCAAAACATTGAAGGTGACTTTGATGCAGTTTCTTCTGAACTGAATGTTGACCAGAATGGTTTTGCTCCTATTCAGTGGAGAGCATGGGAAACCAACTGGACTGGTGAAAGAGTCATTGGTTCTCGTACTGAAAGAAACTCTGGTTGGTTAGAAGAAGACCGTGGCAGATCTCCTAGACCTGATGTTTGGGGTGGTCGTGGTATGCGTCGTGTTAACCGTGTCACTGAAATTGAAGTGACAGAAAATCAAACCAGATCTGGTGTTAGAACTCGTGTTATTCCTAGAATTGATCGTCAATCACTGGGTGATAGCATTCTTTCCAGCACATCTATCCCATGGATTCGTTCTAGAAACATTGAAGTTGACGTTGCACGTCTGAAGCCTAGAACTCGTTTCTATTCCTTCTTTGACGGTAGACCAACTGTTGATTATCAGGTTCCTAAGATTATTGAAATCATTAAAGATCCTACTGTTGACAACAGAACTAACTCAACTCCTTTCGTTATTGGCGAAACTGTAATTGGTCAAACAAGTGGTTGCGTATTCAAGGTTGCAGCACCTGATGACTTCTTTGAGTTCAATCCATATGATGATACCACAATGCCTACATCATATGCATCTACTACTGCATTCTTGAACATTGATACTGTTGCACTTGCAGAGCAAGCACAGGGTGACTTCTATGGTAACTTCCAAGTTCAAGAAGTTCTGGTAGGTGACTCTGGTGCTCGTGCTGTTATCAAGGATCGTCGTCTCATCTCTGACCGTTTTGGTAAACTGAAGACTTCTTTCTTCATTCCTAATCCTGGTGTTGACACCAATCCTCGCTGGGCAACTGGTACAAGAACTTTGAGACTGTCTACTGATGAGAATGATTCACGTCTGGCAGGTGCAGTTGCGTCTGCTGCTGAGACGAACTATGAAGCAAGCGGTACTCTGAACACTGTTCAGGAAAATATCCTTGCAGTTCGTAACGCTGAAGTTGTTCGTGATACTGTAACCCAAGAGCAGACGGTTCGTTCGACTAGAACTGAAGTTCGTCAGATTGGTTGGTATGACCCTCTTGCACAATCGTTCATCGTTGATGAAACTGGTGGTGTATTCATTACTTCTGTTGATGTTTACTTCTTTAAGAAGGATGACAATATTCCTGTTTCGATGCAGGTTAGAACCATGGAAAATGGTTATCCCACGACAACTATTCTCCCCTTCTCTGACGTTACTTTAGAACCATCACAGGTTCAGTTGTCTGAGTCTGCTGCAGTTGCAACTAAATTTACATTTGATGCTCCTGTCTACATTCCTCAGTCTATTGAACACTGCTTCGTTCTTCTGTCTGACTCCAACTCTTATCAGATTTGGATCTCTAGAATGGGTGAAATTGATATCTCTGGTGACAGAACAATCTCTGAACAACCTTATGCTGGTGTTCTGTTCAAATCACAGAACGCATCTACCTGGACTGCTGACCAGTACGAAGACCTTAAGTTTATTGTGAACAGAGCAGAGTTTAGTAATACTGTTAATAGTAAGTTGGTTCTCAACAATACTGCGCTTGCTCGTGGTAATGGTGGAACACTGAACCTCCGTAGAGATGGTATTCAAACCTTCAGTCCTGAGTTGGTCTTGACGATGAACTCTACCACACTGCCTTATACAGTTGGTGCTCGTATCTATCAGAAGACAACTCTTGCAGAAGCAACAATTTCTGCAGTTCAAACAACTGTTGGTGGTGTTCTGTTGACAATCAACGACATCAGTGGTAACTGGTCTGCTGGTTCTAGCACTGGTGGTGTTATTACAAACAGAGTTGTTTCTTCTAAGACAACTGCAACCATGGTCGTTACTGGAGCATCTGGTGACTTTACAGTTGGTGAAACTATCACAGGTAACTCTGCGGGTGCTCCTACTGCTGAAGTTGTAACTTGGACTGCTGGTACAAATACACTGACACTTAAGTTTGTCTCTAGTGTATTCACTCCATCAACTGAAACGATCACTGGCGGCGGTTCTAGTGTTACTGCTACCGTTTCTTCGATCACATATGCTGGTGATGCTGTTGAATCTTCTACAATTGCTGATGCGTTTGTAAGCACTACGCCCACTTACGCTACTACACAGAGAAAGATCAGAGTTCTGCACAGCAACCATTGTATGCATAGCACTTCTAACAATGTCACCATCGAAGGTGCCATTTCTGAAGTATCTCCAACATCTTTGACTGCTTCAATCTCAGCAACTGACACTTCACTGAGTGTATCTGATGCTGCTGCATTCCATAAGATTATCAATGGTGCTGCTATCGGCGTAAGTAACGTTGGTTATATTAAGATCGGTGATGAGATTATGTCTTACTCTGCTATTAGCACTGATAACAAGACAATCACCATCAATGAAAGAGGTCTTGCCAGCACAACTGCGGTAACTCACGCTGATGAATCTATCGTTGAATGTTACAACCTTGACGGTATTCCTCTGACTGAGATTAACAAGACTCACACTGGTATCTTGAATCCCACTCTGGATTCTTATGAACTTAGCACATCTTCTATCGCAAGACTCGGTATTGTTGGTGGTGGCAACATGATGTATGCTACACAGAACATTCAATACAATGTTCTTCGTCCTTCTATCGAAAAGATGCTTCTTCCTAAGACAGATCTTACGGCAAGAATCAATACTATCTCTGGTACATCTATCAATGATGGTACTACTCTGGCGCAGGCATCCTTTGCTAATGACGGTGTATTCAGCGACATTATTCTTGGACAAGATAACTACCTTGATACTCCTTCGTTGATCTGTTCTGGAATCAATGAGTCTACAGAACTGAGTGGTGCTAAGTCTTTCAGAATGGACTTGACCTTAACCAGTGAACTTCCTACATTGTCTCCTGTAATTGACCTCGATAGAATGTCAGCAACCCTGATTTCTAATCGTATCAACAATCCTACAGATATCAACAGTGCAAAACTTCCTGTTGGAGACGCACATGATGCAGTTTACATTACTAGAACTGCAAATCTGACTAATCCTTCTGGTTCTATCAAAGTGTACTTCTCGGGTTACCGCCCACCTAACAGTTTGATTAAGGTACTATATAGAGTACGACCTGTTGGTTCTACAACTCCTATCGACGAGTTAGGATTTGAGTTCTTCCCAACCGATACTGCTAAAGTTCCCACTACAACCGAAAGAGAAATCTTCCGCGAGTATGAGTACGAGGTATCTGGTTTGAACTTCGACCAATATCAAATCAAGGTTGTATTTGTATCGCCTAACCAAGCATACGCACCTATTATTAAAGATCTGAGAGCAATCGCTCTTGCTGTATAATGTCTAACATCCCTGTTAAAGGAAAGGATCACTGGTTTAGAGATTCGTACTCGAAATCTATCCAGTGTTCCAATAAGAGTGAATATGAAAAATATATGGCTGCGTATAAAGCAGATCAAGCTGAAAAGAAGAAGATTGAGACTTTACAAACCGACGTTTCTGAGTTAAAATCTGAGTTAGGTGATATCAAAGATCTCCTACTAACGTTAGTCCAAAATCAGAAGTAATCATTATGTCTATTGAACAAGTCTCCCAGACTGATATGCTGGCGGAGTTCCGTGAGCGTCTCAAGAAACTGGTTGAAGAGAACCAACAATATGCTGCAAAAATTAAAGAGAATGAGACTGTAGCACTTAAGCTTCAAGGTGCTATTGAAACTCTGGAGTATTACAATCCTCAAACCATGTCCGCACCTCCTGATGAGGAAACAGTGGAAGAAACGGAAGAGGAAACGGCAGAGTGACACTAGGGGCAGCAATGCCCCTTTTTTATTACGCATAAATAACTTGGAAGCATAATCTCTATCGAGTTGTCTGTAAAAAATGGCAAATAGAATTCAACTAAGGCGTGGTGGCGCTCAGGAATGGGCAAACGCAAACCCAACTCTTGCACAAGGTGAAATTGGGATCGAACTTGATACGGGTCGTATCAAAATCGGTGATGGTGTGACGGCGTGGAATACGCTGAGATACGAAAGACCTGTAGAGTCAAATACTAATACACCCAACACTCTTGTTCAGAGAGATGCTGATGGTAACTTTGCTGCTGCAACGGTCACAGCAACTCTTATCGGTAACGCTTCTACCGCAACTCGACTTGATCAAACGAGACAGATTCAGCTGTCTGGAGATGCTACTGCTTCTGGAAACTTTGATGGTTCGCAAAACCTGAACCTCGCTACAACATTATCTCTAATTGCCACCCTACCTCATTACTTACAAGACAACGATCCTTCGATCACTCGAACCTTTACTGAAGTAACTGTAGACCAGAAAGGTAGAGTTGTTAATGCTAAGACTGCCTCTCAGATGAACCTGACCTTGTATGGTCTGGACGGTTCGGCAACTAGCGATACATCTCTGGCAATGCCATGGAGTGCTCGTCTTCAATCAATCGTAGATGAGTCTGGAACAGGTCTCATCGCTAGAACAGGTTCTGCAACTGTTGCGACAAGAACTATTCAAACTGTTGCTACTGACCTTGTTATCACTAATGGTAACGGTGTTTCTGGCAATCCTAACCTTTCTCTGTATGTCCAACCAAACGTAGTTGCTGGCGATTACAATACAGAGAGTCTTACATCTGTATCTCAAGCAGGTTCTAATGGCGAACCTTTCGGTACAGAGACTGTAAACGCAGTCAAATTCTCAGTTGACGACAGAGGTCGTTTTACAACTGTAACTAATGTGCCTATTGCTACTGCTACCGAGGGTAGTAAGTATCCTAACTATGCTGCAGGGACGACTTATTCTAGATATGATATTATCCAGAATGCCTCAAAAGTTTACCAAGCATATCAGGCAATTGCTGCTGGTTCTGGTGCTCCTACTCATACCAGCGGTGATAATGGAGGTTGGCGTTACCTCGCGGCTGAAGCAACCGAGCAGAAGGGACTGGCTTCATTTGCACAGGAAGATTTCGATGTTGACAGCAACGGGCACGTCACCATCGCTGCACTAGGTGTAGATAACACACAACTACAAAACAATCGTATTGGTTTCGCTGACGGTAACACCGTTGAGAATTTTGAACTTGATCAAGAACTTACTGCAACCACTGGATACAGAGGATTCAATTATCTTAACTACGTTAAAGTTAACGATACGAGCGGTAATCTTCTGTTTG
>NZAU01000052.1 GCA_002686215.1 Candidatus Woesearchaeota archaeon | reverse complement strand
ATTTCTACAAAGTTGGTATCATTCCTATCTGTTAATTCTCTCTTTGTAAGTTCTAATGAAATTTTTAATCTATCTGCACCAGGTGAAGCATAGTTTGAAAATCCTTTTGCATTATCAAATAAAGATTCATCTTCTTTTGCATTGATTAAAGATTCTGTAATAGTTAGTCCTACTCTATATGATGGAGTATTAGTATAGTAATCTAAAATAATTGTTTGAGCAGAAACATTTACAAAGTATCCTCTTATAAAATATATTCCATCTCCCACTGATGCTGCCGATCCAATTGCAGCTGCGTCAGAACTGATTGCAGAAGCAAATGGAGTTCCTGAGTTTATAGTTGTATTACCATAAACTATATTGCTATTAGCAGATAATAATTCACTATCTCTAAATTGAGTAAATTCTGAGTTATTATCAGATTCTAAGTATTTTACATATAAAGTTACATACTCTACATCATCACTTTCTGTTGGCAAAACTACTTTTTGAACTCTAGCAGTAATACCCGAAACTTGCCCGGTTATTGTTTTGCCAACTAATTTATCGATGTATAATGAAATATCAATTCCAAATAAAGATGAATTTACTTTTACAGCATAAAATTGTCCATCATATGAAGTATTTCCTGGAACAACAACTGATCCATCTTTAAATATATGTGATCCAAAACTCCCTACTTGATTTTGGAGTATCGACTGTAAAGTCGTCAGTTCCCTAGACTGAACTGGATATCCTGGTTTAAATAAAACTTTTAAAAAGTTTTTTGCAGAGTCAAAATCATCATAATATGGATTGACATTTAAATTTGTTTTTTGCGACATTTTTCTTTAGAATTCCAGAATAATTTTGATGTCTTCTTTTTGTCTAGAGTCTCTCGTTACAAGAGAACGATTATCGATGTAAATGATATCTCCCGTGTTTTTATTTATCTCAGGATCAGAGACCCCTCCAGAGAAAGTTACTCCTAAACTAACTTGTTTAGATCCAATTGTTGTTGTGATTCCACTGAAATTTATATCAACTGATCCTGATATTGGAGTAATAGTATTTGTTGTTGATGCAAAACTAACAACATTAGCTTTTGCGGTAACATCATTTCTATCAGTCTGATCAAGAGTATTTGCAAAATTTAATGATCTATCTTGATAATACTTTAAAACTCTGGTTTCAGTGTCATATGATGCAATATAACCCCTAGCAGTGCCGTTATCTGTGGATTGTGTTATTGCTGCTCCAACAGTAGGAGAACCACTAAATGTACTATCTAATTTAATAGATCCCAATGAAGAATATTGATTTCCAGTGAAAACTATACCTGTAGAATTATATTTTTCTGGATTTTTAATAATACCAACCTGAGCAAATTTAGTGTCTGTAGGAAAATCTTTGGTAGAATCGTCAAATCTGGAATAAACTAAAACCTTATCTGCACCTAATTCTGTATATACATCATATCCATGTCCTCTAGATGGAGGAATAATAGGAATTAATTTTGCCGGATCTGAAATAGTATCAGTTACTGCATGTCCAAAATCAACTATTCCAAAGGTATATCCAGAACCACCAGAAACAACTGTTGCCTTTGTGATGTTTCCAGAACTATTCACTTCAATATTTACCTTTGCACCGGATCCATCTCCTTTAATATCAAAAGTACCTGCAGTATATACACCACTTCCACCATCTTCAATATATACAGTCTTTATCTGATTGTTGTTTAAAGTAGAATCTCCAGAGTCTCTAACACTTTGAATCTGAAAATCGGAAGATGTTGTCCAATCAGTTGGAAGGACAATATATTCTGTAGAATCAAATTTTACAATGTCACTAGGAGATATTGTAAATAAGTATTTCCAAATGTATCCGTCTCCACTAGTTCCTGCAGTTGATGGTTCTAAATCTGTAAATGTTGGTTCATCTTGTGAAGTATTACCATTTACATTTGATGATCCACCAATATCACCATGAGATCCATTATAAAGACAGATATAAACTTTAAAATCACTATTTACAACATAGTAATTAGAATCATAAAGTCTTGCAGTCTGAGCATTTGGGGATAAATTATGAACACTATAATCATGACGATACATGTCGTATCGAGTATTCGATGTCCAAGAAACTTTTCTTACAATTCTTCTGACATTAGAACTATTTAATCTTTTGCCAAATAATGAAGTATTTCTATAATGACTCAAATATTGCAAATTATCTATTGGACTTGGCGGACTTGAATTAGTGTCCGTTCCCCAAGTAGTACTTCTACCAAATCCCACAGGACTGGTGGGTGTTCCTGGATTTGACAATCCAAGAAAAACATAATATGAATTATTAGTATCCAATACAGAATCTACAAAATTATTAGCATTCGCAATTCTAAATTGGTCTGTTACTATAGCAGCCATATTACACAGTTTTTAGATATTTATATGGATTAAATTAGTTTAGTATTTCTGGAAGTGCACCAGTTTGTCTAAGTCCCTCACCTCTTCTCTGAATTGTTGGGAATGTTGACAATCCAACATCAACAGTTTTTCCAGATACTCCGATGGAAATTGGAGAACCTGACCTTGTAATTGTTTGGAATGATCCCCAAGAGAATTTGCCAACTATATCTCCAGTGATTGATAAACCTGCAATGTCAGTTCCAGAATCAATATTGCACGTAATAATTCCAGTATTTCCATTCTTAGATATTTGTCCAACATAGTAAATGTTATCCAAGAATGTTGTTCCAATGCCAATAACGGCAGTATTGGAAGTATCTACTGATGTTACTCCAGATCCTATTGTAGTATTACTGATGAATACTGGGAATCCAACATTCAGAGTGTTAGATCCACTATTAAAGACAGAATCAGTTTCGAGTGTAAACTTAAGTGCCAATGGATGTCCACCAACACCAGTTGTTGTTTCAATACCAGTCACAGTTCCAGAGAAACCTTTGACAATTTGAATCTTACTTAAATCTTCGTAGTTAACATCTGGAAGAGATAATATTGCCTTTGGTGCAATTGTGTATCCAAATCCTGGATTAGTAATTGTGGTTCCCGTAACTACTCCATTAGTAATTGTTGCTGTTGCCTGAGCTGTAGTTCCGATACCAACACCAATTTCGGGTGGTGATTGGAATTTAATATCGACTGTAGATCCAACATATCCACTACCACCATTTGAGATCGTGAGTGATGGTATTGTTCCTCCACCAACAGGAGTGTCAGCAACTATATTAGCTGGAGATGGATCTACTTTACCATCAACAATAATACCACTAAGATCATTGTATGGTTGTGCTCCAAGATTGTAATCAAAATTACTCACATCATCAACAAAAATCACATTATCTGATGTGCTAACATCTTTAATAATTTTTGCTGTTGGATAAATTTGAGAAATAATAGATTGTCTCTTTTTAGAAATAAACTCTCCATTAATAACTCTATCAGTTTTTTGTTTTGTCCAAGACATTGGTTTGTCATTTATTTCATCAACTCCTTTATCAATATATAAACTTGTTTCAAATTTATCTGAGAATGAAAGGTCAAAAACTACCCTATTATCCTGTGTTTTTGTTCCGGAAATACTATCATTTTTATAAACTCGAACAGTGTCACCTTTTTCCAATGTTGGTGGGACATTATCGACTTGTAGATCATCTTGCCCTCTTGTTCCCCTATAGAAGAAAATATCAATTTTATCTTCTGGTTTAGGTGCAACATTAAATGCAAATGATGTTCCGCCATCAAATGTATAAGATTCTCCAGGATCTTGAAGAACTCCATTAAGGAATATCAATAATGCATTTTGAAGACTTATAGAAGAATTCTCTGGTTTTTCGAAACTTAATATTGATCCATTATAGAATAATGGGAATCTTATTCTAAGTCCATCTTGGAAATTTTGAATAGAATCAATATAATCAAGTTCACCAAATTGCCATGCTCCAAAATTATCGTTATATACATCCAGAACTGTTAACTCAAATTCTGACAATGGAGATGTCAATCCTGCGGCAGTAACAAGTCCAACAGGTTTAAATACGTCACCTTTTCTAAATGAATATCCACTTCTTGCGATAGAGAAGTCAGTTACAGAATGATATGTAGATCCAACACCTACCGTCGAACTTGCTCCAACAGTAACATTGAGTAATAATCCTGTTCCAGTTTCTGTTGTTGATCCAGTTCCAATTCTAGAGACTCCAATAATATTTAAATTTTCATAAGATGGTTCTGAAACAAATATTTGTGGATTACTGTATCCTGTTCCACCGTTGATAACATTAAATGTAAGTGTTCCTCCAGCACCAACAGTGGCAGTGATTTCTGCTGGTGTTCCGGAATGTCCTACCTCATAAGCAGTAACACCAATCGATACTATTGAGTTATATCCTGATCCTACATCATCTGTAGAACCTGTTCCAATAGTGTTTTGAATTACTCCACCACTTACAACTGCAGTAACTGCAGCACCAGAAAGAGGAGCATATCCTTGTCCACCCGTAGATCCGAGAGAAACAACAATTCCGCCTCTAGGAATTTGATTTTGATTTACATCAGATTCGGAAACTAAAATACTATTAGGATTTGAAACATCTGTTCTAATTCCACTAAAGACAATCGATGATATTCCTGTTGGAGAAGTTTGCTCAATAATATTGAAGTTTCTTGCGGGATTATTTTGAGTTGATGGAGTTTGGAAAATTCCATTGATGAATACAATTCCATTTCCTCCAGTTGTTCCAATTCCAGCAGTATTTGCACCTCCAACTGTTAAAGTGAATGTTCTACCAATTCCAGTAAACTCATCAGAAATATCATCATAAATCTGGTTTGTGGTGTAATCTTGTCTTAAGAATACTCTTCCAGTAAAATCAGAAGTCTGAAATTCCAAATTATTATCATTTCTAGTAATACTAGAATTTCCTCTAGGTGCTTTTGTAAAGAAAATACTATCCCCAACAATGTTAAAAGATCCTTTATGTATTCTAGCAACAGTTGCAGAAGCATGATTTGTTGCAGCTGATCCAACATGCCCCCTCTCTACCTCAACTAGAGGAATTGTTCCAGTATTAGTTATAGGTCCAGTACTCAAAGTTCCAAAACCAACATTAATAATATTCATATATTCATCATCAACTTTTAAAATATCTGATGGATTAATCGTACTAATTCCACTAAGAGGGAATACTGTTGAAGTGGTGGAAATATTGCCATTTAAATTTTGTGCTACTTTAGTGAAAGAAATTGGATACTGTGCAATATTATCGAGAGTAATAATAGATTTCTCATTTTTCTTTGCCATCTCAAACATATGTGCATTTCCTTCACCTAAAGAAGTAAAAGTAACTGCAGTTCCTGATTTAACAGTTGATATTGAGAAGTTGTTATCATCATTATCAACAACAGCAAAAACTTGTGTTGGAAGTTCTGCAATTACAGAACCATTTTTATAAGTCATTGGAACAGATCCAACTCCAACAAATGTTGATTGAGGTGTGTAAATTAATTCTTCTCCATTACTGAAGAAATGATTATTAATTGAAAATGTTCCGGTTGAAGCATTAAGAACGTTAGTATCTTCTGGATTAAAGGTTTTTGCAAAAATCGGAGTTGAATCTGAGCTCAGAACAAAAGATTTTTTATTAATCCTTTCTCCATTAATTGCAAAATATTGAGCAGTATTAACTGTTTCTATAGATGTTCCATATAAAAGATCTGGTGCCTGATTGTCAGTGTCAACAGTGGCATATAAACATTCACTGAAAGACTGAACTTCCAGATCTCCAGTCTGGTTAGAATCTGGATAGAATTTAATTAATACGTCATCTCCAGAATATTCTCCACCAAATGTTCCAATACCAGATGCAGTATCGAATGTTCCAATGCCAGATGCTGAAAGGAATGATGATTGTTGCACATAAATGTCAGTTTTATCTTGGACCATCATAATTTGATGGACAGACTTAGCAGTTCCGATACCAATTTCAACCAAAGATTTTGCAGAATCAAATAGATTTTTATCTAAAGTTAAGAATGAAATTGGTGTCGCCGAAGTTGTAGTAGAGAAACCTGATGTATAAATTGCAGATCTCTCATTACCTTCTGGTTGATTTGGTAAAATATATCTAAAAGTTCCGACTCCGACAGCTGTGGTTCCAAATCCAACAATTCTAGTTTTTACAACCAAATCCTCATTAGATTCATTTTCATAAGTCAGATTAAGATTACCTGAAGTTATATTTGCATTAAAAGATCCAAGTAAATTAGATGATCTTGAGACTTCTTCAGTATCAAAATAAAATTCTGAAATACTTGTATCAGTTCCATTATGTGTTACATATACCTCTACAAAATTAGTCTCTTTTGATGATTCTTTGTATATTTGTGCATTTAAATGCAATGATGTCATTGTTTCAGTAGAAACACCAATTATGGTATCTGTATTTCCAATAAGGACTTCTTGACTACGAGTAGTTAAATCAACAAACCCAATAGATGTAGTTCCAACACCAATTACTTGGTTATCAAACTTTTTATCAATATACTTAATATCATATTCAGTATCAAATGGATCTTCGGGAGTAAACCTAATAAAAGTGTCCCCAAATTCATCATCTTCAATTGAGAAGTTTCCATATTGTTCTCCATTATTCGTGGTCAATCCAGATCCTACGTTGACTAGAGATTGTTTTTCTAAAATGCCAATTGTATTATTTAATGGATTTCTTACAAAAACCATACTGGTTAGTTGGACTTGATCTCTTCCACTTACATCAGATACTTTAAAAAGATAGTTATTGTACGAGTCTGAATCACTAATTTTAATCAGATCTTTAAAAGTTTGAGGTTCATCCTCAAAACTGGAGAATTGATCTTTTATATCATCTACTCTCAGAACAATATTTGATATAGATTCATTGTAATTTGTTAATTTTTTACTTTGTAATTTTAAAAACTTAGACTTAGTATTGAGAAGATCAACATCTTTTACAAAATCAAAAATATTAATAGTATCAACTCTATTCTCAGAAATATAATCTCTAATTATTGTGGTTACGTCGGATGTTGTAGAAAGACCAATCTTATCATCTTCATCAGACATTACTACAGTATCTGAAAAATTCTTAATACCTATTGAGTGTACTAAACTATTAACAGGTGTTCTAATATCTTTCCATTGCTGTTTACTCCTAACCGAGTATGATAAATTTTGATAGTAGTCATTATCAGCTATAACTTGATAGTCTTCGCTTAATTTACCGGTTTCAGTTTCCCAACCCTCATCTTTTCTATTTGAAAATCTAGTCTCATAAAATCCTTCATATTTTATTAATGTATCAATAGTAGCAATATTGCCTGATGTCTTTCCTTCTAATTTTTCTCCAACAGAAAGATCATATGAACCAAATACCTTGATTGATTTAGGACCTTCTTGATCGGTAATTTCTAAATCAATTTCTTCATCATCACTCAATAATTTTTCTCCAACATCAAAACTTGATGGTGAAATTGAAATTGAGAATTCTGGATAATTTGTTTTGGATATAATATTTCCGAATGAGTCTTGAATTGTTTTTGCAATTCCAGTATTTGTTCCCAATCCAGAAATACTAAGGGTTACTTGATCATCAACTAATCCTCCAAAAAATTTATTTTTATAATCAGTTACTTCGAAAAATTTATATCCATAATCACTAGAATTAAATCCATCTCCATCTGTTCCATATTTTTGAATCCCCTCAACAAAAACTTCATCACCTACAGCAAATACATCTGTAGAGAATCCTGCAGATGGTGTAGTCAAAATACATGTAAAAATACCAGTACTCGATGACTGAACTTGTTTAACACTAATTCCATTGGTATTATTAATAGTAAAAAGTTCTGCTGATTGATCAGACAAACCTTTTGGTGAAACGGCAAGATCTAATTCTGTGATTGAATTTCCAGTCAATATCGGAACTATTAATCCATTATTTACTACTTCTCTAGTATCATTGTTGACAACGACTATTTGAGGTGCAGAAACATATCCAGATCCACCCGAAATTATAGTTGCAATACCAATAGTATTTGAGTTTTTCAGTTTAATCTGAGGTGATATAAAGGCTTCAGGTTGTAATGTTCTATCAGAAGAATACTCAAATCCCTCATTAAGAATTCTAATATCTTTGATAGATCCAATTTGATTCGAATTTAAAGATATAGAAAGATTTTTTCCACTTACAGAAGTTACATTTGAAAGTGAAGGTAATTTTTTATATTCAGAACCACCAGAAACCAAATGAACTTTATCAACAGGACCAGATGCAGTCAATGAAGTAGTAGTGTATTCTAACTTGTCGCACTCCGTAGATGTATAAGATCCTTTTTCTGGTGATTCTTGTAGAGAAATTTGGAAAGAGGTAGAACCTACATTAAAAGTGGTGTAAGTTTGATTATACAAACTATCTACAAATAAAATTTCTGAATAATTATTTACTGTTTTATCCGAAGAACTAATATATCCTGCATTTTCTAAAGTATAGTAAAGTTTTTGTGGTAATTCTGAACTATTCTTAATAGTAAATGTTGCATTGGCAGATCCAATTGTCCCAGAACTTTCTAGACTAAAATTGTCTGTAGATCCAGTAGATACAAATTCATTATTAAAATCTTGATCATAAAATATTTTAAATGAATAACCAGATAAAGAAGAATCTGAAAGATCAAAGACAAGATTATTATTTTTTACAGACTCTATCCTTGGATTAACTTTAGACAGTGTTTGTGATGAACCTCCACTAGATCCAATACTTACAGTTATTGGAGGATTACTAGTGGCATTTACTAATGTTTCGCACAATTTAATTGCATTTTGAGACCAATTATACACATAATATGCACCTGTCTGTAATCCTGTCGCTATTTCATTAGCATCATAGTATACTTTATCACCAGTTTTAAAATGATGATTAGCAATTGTAATTGTCGAGGTATTAGCAGTGCTGACCGCCGATGAATTAAAACCTACAGGATTAATATGAAGATTTTCTGTAATAGAATTTCTACTAATTCTAACCGCAGTCGAAGTTCCTATTCCAACAGAAAGATTTGGTTCTACATTTAGAGTAATTTTATCTCCTGCAGTTAATTGATGTATCGTCGAAACGGAAACAGTAGATGTAGTTTTGCGAATAGTAACTTCATTATAATTAGGAGAAGATGATAATAGATAATCATCATTATTAGAACCATTGTTTATAAAATAAACTTCGTCAGATGTAAGAGAAGTTTTTATACCAATAGTACTTGGCGATTTTTTAACCGCATATACTGTTGATGGAAGATTGAAAGGTGTTCCTGTTGGAGAAGTAGAAATTGAAATGTTTGTATTACCATTTCTGTTAAATATAAGTCTTTGATTAGTTTCGAAAGGATGATTATCAAGACTAATTCTTTGTGTAGGAATTGATCCTGTAATTGTTTCTTGACCAAAAGAATAAGAAACTTCATGACCCATACCAGCAGTAGTTCCCACTCCAACAGATTCAGTCGGGTTAAAATAAACATTGTCCACTAAATTAGAATCAAAATAATCAACTTTTTTATCTATTAAAAATCTTCTTGTTCTAAAAGATACTGCTGTTCCTACAGTATGAGCAATGGTTGGAAGACCCCTTTCTACTCTAATAACGTTTTTATCATCATATAAATTTAAAATTGTTAAAGTTTCTGTTCCAATACCTATTGTGTCTAGAACTCTAATTCCAGAAGGTAAACTTGATACATAAATTTCAGTTGTTGCTGCTCCAGCAGAGATTTGTGTAGTTAATCCAACATTAGGGATGGATGTAACTTCAATCTTAAAATTGCCAGTTAATTTAGAATTTGCAAGATCAACAGAAGATGTAAGTGTACCGGAAGTTCCATAAACATTGCGTATTATAGAATCTATTTTGACATAATCACCATCAAAAAATGTATCATCAAGAGATTGGCTGACCTCTATCTTTCCATCATTTCTCCATAAAATTCTTCCAGATGTTGAGACCTCAGTAGTATTAATNTTATNAATAGTTTTTCCTTTTAATGAAGAAACTTTTGCGGAAATTCCTCCTCCACTTGTGTNTGNATTATCAAAAACTAAATTNTCNTTTACTTTATAATTTTCTCCAGATTCAATAACTTTTACNGAAGAAACAGATCCTTGCTCAACTGACTCAATAGAAATTTTTTGNCTTTTAATCTCATTACTCTCAATAATAAAATCATTATCTGCNTTTAATTCNGAAATCTTATATGGTAAAGTATTTCTAGAAAGTTGCGAACTATTGAANTCAAATTTTTGATNTAATGTTTTATTCTCTTGGATAGTATTTGATCTNAAAGTATCTCCAATAAAGTAAGGAAATTCTGGTTCTTTTGTAGATGAATTTATTGTNGCATAATATGCATATATTCCATTTGGAAAGTCTTGAGTCTTTGCAAATCTTCCATTATTTCTATCAAGATCTCCATTTTGCCCATCATACTTATAATCTTCAACAAATGATCCTAAGGGAAATTCTGTTGTAGATGGTCTATTATAAACATTAGATACACTCTTTGTATATCCTGTTGTCATAGTCTTGATTCCGGAATTTATATTTTCCGGATCTAAAGATGCATATGAACCATAAATTGGATTTCCATCATATGCCCATCCAATGATTTCTGACAAAGAGTTTCCATCATCATTAAAAGATGATCTCAATGTGTCAAAATAACCTGTTACAGAATATGTTAATTCATNATCTTCATCAATTAATAATTCATTTTGTTTTGTAGATAATTTTTCGACTTGATTTATTGTAAGTGATCTTACGGATGAATCAATAATTTCTCCTTTTCCAGATGGAACAATCTCNATTGTGCTAGATGTNGAATATCCTATTCCAGCATTGAGTATTTCTACATCATCAATTTTTTGATTAACAACTACAGGTCTCAATTTAGCACCTGTTCCAGATCCTGTTGGATCAAAAACAACTAAATCAGGAACAGAAAAATATTCAGATCCCCCAAACAATAAATTGACCTCCTCTATGGATCCATTTACTATAATTGGTTTTAAACTGGCATCTTTTCCAATTTTAACAGTGAAAGAGGGTTTTTTCTCAACATTTAAAATA
This sequence comes from Candidatus Woesearchaeota archaeon, assembly GCA_002686215.1. The sequence continues at coordinate 5,867 of NZAU01000052.1, read as the reverse complement.
TTTGATCCATATCCAGTTCCTTTTTCGTAGAGATAAATTTCCTCAAGATGTCCTTTTACAATCGGTGTAGCAATAAGAGATTGTATTTGTGTAGTTGTTCCTAAACCAACAGTTGTGAATTCTACAGATACTTGGATATCAGGATATTTGAATTGTTGAAAACCAGTTCCTGTTGATAGAAGATTTACAGGTTTATTCTGCTCATAATTTGTAATATTGGTTCCCCCAATACCAGCATCAGCTAATTTAAAAGAATTTTCATCATTCTTTAAAATATAATACTGATTAGTAGTAGTCAATCCAGATATATTTGTTCCTGTTGATGAATATTCTACAAGTTCTCCACTAGCAAATCCATGATCTGTAAAACTAATTAAATTATTAGATGTAGAAATTCCTGATGGTTTTACTATAAGTTTTCTATTAGTAAATTTTCCACCATCTAGAACTTTTATTTCTGAAATTGTATTTTTTACATTTAAGGTTACAAATTTTTGTGTTCCAGTTAAAGATGATGATTCAAAACTAATTACATTACTTTCCGACTGAAAATCCTCAAATGAATTAAACAATCTTATAGTCGAATTATTATCAACTTTTGCAAAATAGTTTGAGTTATCAATNAATGTCGATAAACCNAATCCNATAGTAATACTATCATTTCCATTATTTCTATATGTGACTTCTTCACCATCAGCAAAATTGTGATTTGTTAAAAATGTAATCTGAGAAGTNGTTGTACTAATTCCACCTCCATCAGTCGTTCTTCTTGCATCAAATAATACTTCTCTTCTTCTAGAAGTTAATANGGGATTAAATGATCCTCCAGATCCATTTCCTCCTGTTACATTAATCGATAAAACTTCATTGATATCAAATTCTTGATTATCAATAAAAATGTCCTNAATGGATCCAGTAACCACTGGTTGAACTAATGCAGTTGTTCCANCTCCAGTAGAAACTTCTATGAATGGTGGACTGATTACATCAAAATCAGATCCCCCATTTAAAACTTTAACACTTTCTAGAGGTCCATAATAGATTTTATCGAAAGTTTTGTAATTTGATATTTCTACCCCATTAATCAACATTCCAATTTTTCCTGGAGTCGTCAATTCTCCAGTTCCATTTTTAATATTTGGTTCTAAAGTAAATTTCTTTAAAACTTTTTGGGGATTTATTGTTTCTGATTTTTGTGAAAATAAAGTAAATATGTGAGTTTCTAAAGTAGAAGTCGNTGATTCAAATTGAATACTATTTGAGTCTAAATTTAAAAAACTTGGTGATGTAAAAAGTTTTATCTTTCTGGGATTNGCAGATGAAACTTTTACATAATAANNTCCTTCTGGAAGTCCTCTGAGAGGTGTCCCAGATGCTCTATATTGGATTTTTTCGCCACTTATGAAAGGAACNTCATTATCAAATAAAATGGAACTAAAGAGACCTGTGGAATTATCGAAATCAGTAAGACTTCCAGAATTTGATGTAATTGACGNTGACTGCAATCCTTTAGTTATNTGATACGCATAAGAATTACCAAATCCATTTCCCCAAGAAGGAAGAGAATTAGAAGCTACATATGCAAATTTGTCGGTATCAAAATAAAGATTTTGAACATCGGAAATAATTGTATTATTTCCATATTTAAAATTGACCGAAGAACTATTTGCCTTATTAATTTTTCTTCTTAGTTTGTAATTCTTCGACGAATTTGGAGAGAATGAATTTAAATTTGCTATTGATATTGATTTAGAACCAAATAAAATATCAGAACTGACGTATGGTAAATCTGAAGTTGATGTTGGATATACAACACTATTAGTTGACAAATCAATAAATTCTACAAGATCTCCTTTTTTTAACTGAGATCTATCTACAGATGTTTTTAAAACAACTCCTGTTGGATTTGTNGGATCAATAAATGCAGAGATATCGACCGAAGAACTTGTATTGTAAATCCAAGAATTGGAGAATATTTCCTTGTATGTTTTATTTTGTTCTGGATTTTTAACTAATGTACCAACATTTTTAACAGTTATAATTTGACCTTCATCAACAGAAACATTTTTTGATCTCTGAACAAAATCAGATAAAACTCCTGTTAATCTAATGACAACTTTATTGTCGGTATTTCCATTTTCATATGAAAAATACGTGTCATCGGAAAAAATATTATCAGTAGATGAAATATTTTCCGTAATGCCAGAACATCCTAAAAATTGATTAATACTCTTATCCGAATAAGTAATTACATTATTTCCAGAATATATTGTTCCAGTTTGCTCAAATCCAATTGTAGAATCTACTGATATAATTGATGATCCTGCAGTTACATCTTCAAGAACTTTAGAACTAGGAGTAATTTTAAAATTTCCTCTAACATTACTATTATCAGCAAATCCAACAAATAAACCTATTTTAAAATATTGTTTTTGATTTCTAGTAAATGCCTCAACAGAAGATATTGAAGCATTTGTTTCCGTATCAGTAGTTTTAGTTAATGTTTGTCCGACTATTTTTGTTGGATCGCCACTTANTACTTCACCAACACATATTTCTCTTCTAATGAACTCTGCATCTGAAGATTTNATTAANTAGTCCTCAAGATTAATTACTTGAGGAGTNTCTCCATATAAAACGTTNAACAGAATTCTAAAAGAATCATCCGTTCCTTTTGACTCATAAAAAGATCTTGATTCTTTTATAAAATTNCCAACATTAATTTTAGAGTCAAAAACTCTATCCTCAAACCCAGGAGTATATGTAAATTTTATTTTATTATAAAATTCTTTTAAAAATAATGAACTTAAATTTTGTACAGTCGCACCACTACTATGAGATGCTGCAGTTGATGTAGAGAATACTAACTCTTCTTCATTTAAGTCTTCATGATAATTAGTAATACCCGAAAATCCACGAACNCATCCAGTAAATGTGGTCGATGTTTTTTCAGTATATGTAATTATTTCATCACCAATCTTTAGTAATCCATATTGTTGAGGGAATCCCTTTGTACTAGAAACTGAAATACTATCACTAGTGTCAGTAATATCTGTAGACAGAGTTGTGGACCCTACAACTACCTCTGGAGTAAGATTATCTACCTTAAGATATTGATCTAAATTTTCTACTATATCAACAGGACCACCTTGATATTCTTGAGAAATATAATATTGCTTTAGAAAATCTACTGCCTTCGGACTTTCGTCCAAGACAAATTCTGGCAATTGATTGGAAATTATATCCTGAATCTTGACTCTAGATTCAATTCCAGTTTGTATCATATTACTCTCTGATTAAACTTCCGTTAGAATAGCTTGATGTGTAGAAATCTCTACTGAAAACAGTACCTGATATTTCATCACCAGATGAAATTACATCTTTAATCATATTTATTTTAGTTTCCGAAAGATCGAAATTTAGATAAAGATCTCTCAAACCGATCACGTCATTAGATTCTGGGAATGCCTGTATTTCTATAACATTATTTGGTTTTGCAGTTGATACTATATTCACAGTTCCAAGATTTATTTCACCTTTTACATAATCAATTGTTCCTGCAGATTTAGCAACAACTCTTACAGTTCCATCAGGTAAATTTTTGACAATAGAAACAATTCCAGTTTTTTTATCTGGATTTGGAACATCAGTTAAGTAAACAATATCAGTTTCACCAGAAACTCTAAAACCAGTAGATTTGATATTTTTACCTTCTTCAGAAACATGGAATTGATTTCCAAAACATAATTCATACTGTGCAAATTGATTTAGCAACGCAAACAGATTTCTTCGTATTTTTACTCTTGTGATGTTTGATGTAATTGATGTATCGGTACTATCAATTGTTCTAAGAACTTTACTATATCTAAATCTTCCACCAAATTTATTAAGATCAGTGGACTTTGAATAAGTTGTAAGTGAATTTGATATTTTGGTCTTTAAATCTTCTGGAGTTGTTGTCATAGAATCATTATAATAAACAAAAGAATCTAATTCAATATACAAAAGTTTTAAATCCAAAATCTTCTGGTTAATACCAGAAATTGAGTATTGTTTAAGTTGAGATAAAATTCTAGACTTATTAAAATCAGATACTAAGAATCCATTTTTTGGTTTGATAGAAATCTGAACCGTTCCAAATTCTGGTGGATCCAATTCTTCCCCACCAACAACAGATACAGATTCAGTATCAGGATATATTGTTTTTATGATTGACTCATAATCTCTTCCAGTTACTGCTCTATTTTGTGCAGAATATATTCTTGGAGCAAAATATTTGATAGAATCTACAGATTCTATTTCACCACCATTCTGAGCTTTTTGTGATGTAGTGACTGTAAATGGTTTTGGAACAACAGCATTACCATTACTATCGACTACTGCTCCAGCAAAAGAAAATCTGGATGCATCATTACCTTCTTTTCCGTCTGTAACTAGATAATCTACAGTGATAATATCACCGGTCTCCAGTTTTCTTCCTATTAATCCATCACCAAATAACAGTTCATATTTTTCATCTTGTATTTCTTGAATCAAAAATATGTACGATGATCCAGTTACATTTGTAATATTATTAATTAATTGATATTGTAAACCTAATCCAGAATCACCTTCTTTTTTTACATATACTCTNATTGTTGATGTATCAACAAAAGAATTGTCAATAACAAATCTTTGATCTAATGAAGAATCAACTACAAATTGTTTTGTGAGAAATGTTCCTTGTAATATCTCAACATTCTCAAACGTAGCTGTTCTATTATTAACGGGAGTGCCGTCAAAATTAAAATCAGTTATCGTTGTTGATTTTTGTATATCTTCTAATATTGAAAATGTGTAGGAAGTATCATTTAAACTTCCTACACAAACTAATCCTTTTTTTAGTACAAATGTAGGACTCTCCGTTCCTTCTACGTCAATGCTAAGACTCACAGATGCCTTTGCAGCAGTCCTTGACTTCGGTACATACCCAATGTTCCTTGCAAGAGATACAACGTTCTCACGGAGGGTTGCAGAGTCCAGGAAGGACTCATTAACAACCATATTAGAGTTGAATGCAGTTATGTAAGTATTATATGCTAGAGTATCGAGTAATACAGAAAAGTTTGATCCTTCAAAGTCAAACCCAGAAAAATCNGAGTTTGCACGAAGATAACTTTTAATTGATTCTTTTATCTGATCGAAATCTAGATCTGTGAATTTTGTAAAAGGCATATTATCTGGTTGCCTCTAATAGGAACGAATATTCTTGTGTCGGAAACTCTTGCCCAATAATGTCAAAAATAACAGTAACTTCAAATTCATTACTGTCAGGTCTAGGAAGAACTTCTACTTGTAAATTATCAACTCTCGGTTCGAAATTTTCTATAGAAATTAAAATTTGATCACTAATTACTGATGCAGTACCAAAATCAACAAAATCAAATAAACTTCCTCTTACATCAGATCCAAATAATGGATTAAAGAACTTTTCGGTAGGTATCGTTTGAACAATATTCCTCACTGATCTACGAATTGCCGCTTCATTTTTAAGAACGGGTAGATCTTTTGTGATAGGATGTGGATCAAAAGACAAGCTAATGTCTTTAAATGCTCTAGATATCCTCCGAATTGCCATTTTGACTAGAGTTTTCTGACTTTATTTATACCCTCACTCCTGAAGATTTTCTTTTTTTCTGTTCAAATCGTCGTGCATTACCTCCCGAAGCACTAATTCTTCGGGATCATTCGTCTGTTTTGGCAATGACCAGTAATCTGACGTTAAACTTGTTGTTCCCCACACTTCTCTCATGTAACTTACGTCTCTATCGACAGGTGAATTTGCCATTTTGCTCCTGTTTTGGAAAAACAGAACTTTTTGAGGGGTT
>NZAU01000051.1 GCA_002686215.1 Candidatus Woesearchaeota archaeon | reverse complement strand
CAGATAGTTCTAACAGTGGTCACCCAATTGCTTTCTATCTTGATGCTGCTAAATCGACAGGATATTCTACTGGTGTAACTAACTCAGGTATATCAGCAGGTAGTTCTGGTTCATATGTTGAGATTACAGTTAGTGATGATACTCCAACAGTATTGCACTATCAGTGTACTGCTCATGGTTACATGGGCAATTCTGTTCAGGTAAATTCTAGTGTATCAACAAAGTTAGCAACCGCAAGAACAATTGGTTTAAGTGGTGATCTATCTGGTAGTGCTACTTTTGATGGATCTGCCAATGCAACAATCTCCGCATCAATTCAGGCAAACTCCGTTGATCTTGGTACTGATACTGTAGGTGATTATGTTGCATCAATTAGTGGAACAGCAAATGAAGTTGAGGTAACTAATGGATCTGGTGAAGGATCTACACCTCAAGTTGGATTACCTGATGATGTAACTGTATCCAATTCATTGAAAGTTGGAACTGGTATCACTGCACAGGGTGGTATTATAACTGCAACTACGTTTGTTGGTAATGGTGACTTTGTTGATATAGACGTTGATGGTCATACAGACTTAGATAATGTAAGTGTTGCTGGTGTGACAACATTCTCTGAAAGAATCGTTGGTGCCGCAACCACTAACGTAATTCCATTCCTTTATTCTAATATTAGTGATTTACCTAGTGCTTCAACATATCACGGTGCATTTGCTCACGTTCATGCAACCGGAAAAGGTTATTATGCTCATGCAAATAACTGGATAGAATTAGTCAATAAGGAAACAAGTGGAGTCACGGGAACCGGAGTTGAAAACTATAATGTTGGTGTTGTTACTGCAACAACATTTGATGGTGATATTAATTTAGATAATAACAATATTACTGGAAGTGGTAGTGTAAATATAACGGGTATTATCACTGCAGCAGCTCTTAATGTTGGTACTGGTGGAACTGTAATATCTGCCAGTGCAGAGACTGGAACTTTTGCGATTGGATCCGCAACTACATCAATCACCGCAACATTAAATGGTGGAGCAATTCCCTCCATTGGACTTGTAATCGCACTTGGCGGTTAATAATAAATACTTTTATCAAATAAAAAAAGATGGCAGAATCATTCTCAAATAAGTTAACGAGAGCAGCTGGTATTGTTACTAGTAGCACTGGTGGTTCAATTGGAATCACCACAAATTTAATTACTGGTATATCAACCGGTGGTGTTTCTGTCGGTGATTTAGTTGTGAATCAACATTATATTGCTGGATCAAAAATTTCTGCTTATGGAGCAAGTGCTGGACAGGTCATTGTCGATAGAGACTCTACTAATACGGCAGCTGCGGCAAATCAGAGTGTAAAATTTCTTGCAAAAACCACAGTATTTACTTCTTCTTCAACAGAAAAGAGTATTTTAATTGGAGGAACTTTTGCAAATAATACAAATAATAGAGTAGATCTGACGATAGAACTTTATGATAATAGTGAAACTGTTGGAGTTTCAATTGCAAGTAAAATTCCCGTTCCTGCAGGAAGTTCTTTCATTATAAGTGATACGGGAAAAACTATTCTTGAACAAAATGATCAGTTGAGAGTTTATTGTGATACTGCAAATGCAATTGATGTAAGTTTAAGTATCCTCACAGGAGTTAGCTAATGGCAGAAAATAGTGGCGGTTATATTGGCAATAAACCATCAGATTCCTCAGTAACAATTGCTAGACAAGCATATACAACAACTGGAATAACGACAGATTTTACTTTTAGGTCTGGATATACACCTGGATATCTTGACGCTTATTTAAATGGTGTAAGACTGATTGAAACGGATGATTATGTTGCCACAGATGGCACCACTCTTTCATTGTCAACTGCTGCACAAGAAGGAGATACTCTTGAATTAATTGCATACAAGGCATTCAATGTATCCGAGTTTACTCTTGAAACTGAACTTGGTGGAAATTTCAATGTATCAAATAATTTAACTGTTGGTGGAAATATAAATCTTGAAGGAAATTTAGATCTTCAAGATGGTGATAAGATTCTTTTAGGCACTGGTGATGACTTACAGATTTATCATGATGGTGGAACAAATTATATTGAAGATGCAGGAGTAGGAAATCTACATTTAAAGACCAATGGGTCAGAAATAAGAATTGAAGGATCTAGTGCATCTCTTGCAAGATTCTTTAACGATGCATCGGTAGAACTTCATCATAACGGTAGTAAGAAAATTGAAACTACCTCTTCTGGTATTAATATAACTGGAACAACAGACACTGATCAGTTGATTGTTTCTGGTGTCTCAACATTCAGTGGGAATTTAAATGTTGGAACTGGTGCAACTGTTGGATTTGGTACTACCGCATACTTTAAAGATAATGCAAAGGCAATCTTTGGTGATGGTGAAGACTTACAGATTTATCATGATGATTCTATAAGTTACATTTCCGATCAAGGAACTGGAGCATTAAGGATTCTTTCTAATCAGATTAGAATAAGAAATGCTGCTGATACTGAAGAAATTGCTACCTTTAATCAAAATGGTTCAGTAGATCTCTACTACGACAACGAAAAGAAATTTGAAACCACAAGCACTGGTTCTCTTGTAACCGGTATTCTTACCGCCACTGATTTCAGTGGTGCTTCTGGTGGTGCCGCAGATTTTCCAAATGGACTGACGGGAACCACTGGAACGTTTAGTGGTAATGTAAGTGCCGTAGACGGAACGTTCACAGGTAATGTTTCTATTGCAGGAACACTTACTTACGAAGACGTAACTAACATCGATGCTGTTGGTATTATAACTGCAAATGCTGGCATTTATTTAGACGATAGTATTATTCATCTAGGAGATACAAATACTAAAATAAGATTTCCTGCTGCCGATACAATTACTGCGGAGACTTCTGGAACAGAAAGACTTCGTGTAACTTCTGATGGTAATATCGGTATAGGAACTGATGGTCCAACAGCAGAATCTGGATTTACAAAAGTTCTTCATGTTTATGACGATTCTCCACAAGTCTTATTAGAAAGAGAAACAGGTACTGGCAATGTAAAGGCAGGATTAAATGCTTGGTCAGGAAATGCCTCTCTTGAAACTTTTACTGCAACTCCATTAAGAATAAGAACAAGTGGTAATACTAACCAACTTTATCTGAAAACTAATGGTAATATTGGTATTGATGATGCTGATCCAAGAACTGGTTTAACAATTGCTAAATATGGAACTGCTCCAACTACAAACGCAAACACATACTCAATGCCTGCTGGAAGGTGGGTCAGCACTTGGAATACATCAACTGCTAACAACGTTGATTATTGGGCAGGATTTGGTGGTAGTGGATATGCAATAAGCAGTGGTTCTGTAAACATTGCACTAGCATCAAACCATAATAATACTAGTCAGCAAGCAGGTATGTATATTGCTGGTGAAGCAACTTCACTTACTTCAGCAGACTTTACTATTGGTAAACTTGTTGCTGGTAGTGCAACAGGTTCTTCGGATGTTGCAGGAAATCAAAGAGCAACTAAATCGGAGTTGATGCGTGTAACTGGTGCTGGTTCGGTCGGTATTGGAACTAATGCTCCTGGAGCAAAAGTTCACGTTGAGTCTCCTGCAGCAACTGCTGGATGGCAGATAAGGACAGATAGTGATGGATTAAGTAATGAGAGTGGATTCTATCGTGATGTAAATGATGATTATGAGTGTGTCATAAGAAATGGAGATGGTGGTCTAGCGTTTATCAAGAATAATGGAGGATCTTCTAATCCTAATCTACATTTCCATGTAGACGCCACGGAGAAGATGCGTATAACTCATGATGGTAAAGTGGGTATCAATACGCAAAATCCACAAACTACACTAGAAGTTGCTGGTACGATTAGTCAAACAGTTATTGAATACCCAACTATTAGATCTACATTAGATTTGAACTTTGCTGCAACTAAAGTTTTAGATGATCGTGTTACTTTCACCAGAGATGGTGTTGGAACTTATATTGATGAGAATGGATTAGTTAAATATGCTTCTAATAATGTTCCAAGATTTGATCACGATTTTGATACAAGAGAAAGTCTTGGATTGCTGATTGAGGAGAGTAGAACTAATAAATTCACATACAGCACTACAATTGGCGGAACTGGATGGACTCTACAAGGTACTACTGCCGATTACACAGCAAACACCACAGAAGTTGCAGCACCAGATGGAACATTCACTGCTTTAAAATGGTATCCAAGTTCTATACCGCAGTACTTATATCAAAACTTGAGTAACATTGGAACAACTCAGTCAACAATGTCAGTTTGGGTAAGATGTCCTGCCGGAGAGAGTAGAACATTCTTTATGAATTTATATTCACCATCTCAGAACAACGGATCGGGTTCTTTTACTGCAACTGATCAATGGCAAAGATTTACATGGACTTTTACACCACAGAGTCAGGCAAATGTATATCCTATTGTTCCTGATTCAATAGGTACATATTACGTTTGGGCACCTCAATTAGAAGAAGGTGCTTTTGCAACATCATACATCCCCACATCAGGAAGCACAGTGACTCGTGGGGCAGACATTGCAAAAATCACAGGAACAAACTTCACCGATTTTCATAACGCAACTGAAGGAACATTATATGGAGAATATAAATCTACTTCAGAAACTGCTCCTTATATTCTAATGCTTAGTGATGGTACAGATAACAATAGAACTATTGTCATTGCAAATTATGATGGTTATCAAGGTGTTGTCAAGTACAATAATGGCACCAATCAGGCTGTGATTGACGGTGGAACACCTATTGCCAATGCTAATAATAAAACCGCACTAGCATTTAAAAAAGATGATTTTGCGTTAAGTTTGAATGGTGGTACTGTTGTTACTGATACTTCTGGAGATGTGTCAGTCAACAACACGATGACGATTGGATCAAGACATGGTGCTGATAGTTTTGCAAATACAACTATAAACGCAATCAAATACTATAATAAGAGACTGCCTAATGCTCAATTACAGGGTCTCACCCAGCAATAAATAAGGATATAAGGAGTATCATAAGCAATGCCTAATCTTGTCGGAATTGGTTTAAGTCAGGTNCCTACCAACAGTATGTTGGGTGGATTGGCATATCANGATCCTGAGCACGCTTCTATCAAGGACTTAGATCTTAAGAATCTCTCACANATTAACTCNGAGATTTCNGATACTGCTGTTGATNTNTTTGTNTATGATACTCGNAAGGACTCTGATGGTGGTGCNTGGAGAAAGAGAACTCAGCACACATCTTGGTATAATGAGACCTTAGGAACAGAAACCAGAGGAACCAGAAAAGAGTTTCCTGCTGTTGCTGTGATTGTTGCTGAGTTAACAAAATTAACGATATATGATGGCGATGATCCAGACCTTCCAATGTGGATGGTATTTAATCTTTCTGGAGCAGTTGGTGCTGCTTGCAATATGCTTCCTAGAGGAGGTGCTAATTCTCAATCAGATATAACATCTGTTGCATTTTTGAATGCTAAACTTGTTGTCGGTCTTAAATATGTAAGTGGAAATGTTGGAGAAGGTCTTGTAGAGGTCAACTTTATCTCTGATTTTGGTAGAGTTTATCGTGAAGTTGGAAGTGGTTTTACAGGTGCAATTTATAATCTTCCAATATCTGGTAGAAATTCTAACAGTTCTTTTAGTGGAGATTATGACAGCTTAGGAATTGTTGCACAGACTGTTAATGATGTAGCAATGACCGTGCTACCAAATGCACCGATTGATGATGCAACTGGACTTCCTATTCCTACTATTGCTGTTGCTGTTGGTCATGCGGGTGCTGCAAATGGTGGAGTATCAGTTATCAAAGACAATGGATCTGTTGTTGATATAAGAGCAGGTACTGGTGCAGGTGGTTACGCATCATACAATGTTGAGTTTGGTAGTAACAATGAATTAATTCACACCCAAGCATATAACAACTCATATGCTAGTGTTAATATTTTTGATGATATACCTTCTTCTGATGTATCAGCAAGTAATTCATACTCTGCGGCAAGAAGTTATTTGTATATTAATGGTGTTCCCGATCTTCGTGGTGGAGTAAATGGAGGATCAACACCAAATTTAGAATATGTATCAAAATCTTCTAATGGTGATATTGCTTTCGGTTTCCAAAATACAGATGCAAAATTAACTTTATTATCAGAACCTGAAGGTGCAGGAACAGTTAATCAGAATTCAGCAGCTGCTTACATTACTTCTGATTACAACACTGGATGGATGCACGGACACATCAAAGGTGCTTTCCTGTCTGATACTGATACTTCCTCTGTTGGAACAGAACTTCATCCGAATGGAAACAGTGATTTTGCAAGCACAAATGTAAATTATATTACGAATACTGCCAGTGGAACTGCAACAGTTACAAATAATCAATTAGTTTTAAGTGGAGGAACTGCTGGATATTCTGACCATATTATTAATGTTAACACTGTAGTAGGTCAACAATATGTGATTAGTATCGATTATGTATCAAATAGTGGTTACAACGGAGCCATTGGTATGTATGTAAATAGTGCTTATTTGGAAGAAGAAACCGCTGGTTTGCACTATGCTGCAAGACCAACAGGTAATACTTATTATTGGTATTTTACTGCTGATCAAACAACAGAAAATATCGACCTTGTAACTGCAGGAGCTGCCAATAATACGTACACATTTGATAATTGGTCTATTAAAGCAGTAGAAGAAGATCGTAGTGTAAACAGCAAAGGACTCCAACCAATTGGAACAATCACCAAAAGTGCTGTTGCGACTGGTGCAGATTTAGTTGCTTATAGTGGATTTAACTCTAGTAACTATCTTTTCCAACCATATAACTCGGATTTAAATTTCACGGATGAGATGATGATTATGTTATGGGTAAAAGATTGGAAGTCCAGTGATGATCTTCTACACAGAGGACCAAATCAAACAAGAAATAGTCAAACAAGTTATGCATTGTATTGTGATGGTGGATATGACTATAGACTTATATTAAGTTCCAATGGAACTAGTGAGCAAAGTTTTGAAATACTTTTAGATGCCAATCTGGTTGGATGGCAGCATTTGTGCTTTACATTATCTGGTGGAGTTGTTAGAGGTTATCTAAATGGAGAAGAAAAAACATTAAATAACAACACATTTACTGGCACCATTTATAGTGGAGCGCCTGGAAAAAATGGATTATGGATTGGTAGAGGTCCAGTTAGCGGATATCCCGATGCTGCATATCTTGCATTGTTGAGATTATCATCATCAGTACCATCACGAGAACAAATCAAGAAAATGTATAATGATGAGAAGCATCTTTTCCAAGAGAATGCTAAGGCAACTTTATACGGTTCTTCTAATGCTGTGACTGGACTTGCTCATGATGACTCAACCGATAGTTT
>NZAU01000050.1 GCA_002686215.1 Candidatus Woesearchaeota archaeon | reverse complement strand
TGCAACTTCGTCACGAATTTTTGATTTTACTGCAGCTTCAAATACTGTTGCAGCTTTTCTCTTAAACTCTTCTGATAAATCACCTTCGTTATTCATCAATGCATCAACGTGCTCAGAAACATCTATTTCTTTAATTCTTCTTTCAACTTGTTCATTTGTTTCATCTTCGTCATCATCATCTTTTTCGTGACCCATTTCATGCATACCCATTGCTTGATACATTGCATTGACCATTTTGACCATTTCATCTTTTTTCTTACCATTACCATTCATCTTTTTCATCATATCACCCATTGCAGCTCTAAGTTCTACTTTGGTCATATCTTCTGGTTTTTTATGGCCATCTTCATTTTTATTATGACCTGCTTCATCAAGAATCTTCATGTCTTTTGCCATAACTTTTTCTTCGATACCATGTTTGAATTGAACGTCATACCACTCTACATATCCATCATCAGTTGGTAATGCGTGTGAACCATGAACTGGTTTACCTTTACCCCATACTGGATGTTCAACAACTGTTGCACAATCGTGATCTTTTGAGTGACATAGTTCACGAATTTCTTCGTCTGTATATCCTTCTGCAGCCAATGACTTGTTTTGTCCTGCTGGTTTTGGTTTACTCATTTTTTGTGGTTTCCCTTCTCCCTTTTGTGCTGGGTCACCAGAGACTTCCTTTGCGGCTCCAGCCACTTTCTTCGCAGGGGCATCTCCTTGAGTTGGTGATGTAACAGCTGCTCCTGTATCTTGCATCTCACCATTCTTTGCTTTTTTCATTGGTTCTGCTGGAACAGCAGATTTCTTAGGAGCATCATGCATACCTTCTTCTAATTCGGCCATCACTTCTGCTTCTAATTCCTCAATGGTTTTATCTAATTCTGTATCCGCCATGGGGGTTCTCCTTAATTAATTCTTTAACTTTATTTATAAATTATAACATTTTGAGATACTTTGCAAACTCCAAAGCGTTCTCATTTGCTTGTCTTTTCCGAACTCTCTCGTCTATTCTTCTCTTCATTTTCTGTAATTCAGACTCAATGAGAGAACCATTATCCCAAACCCACTCTTTTCCTTCGTAGATACCTTCTACAAATGCGTTAGGAGCAGAGGGGTCTGCAACTATATCAGCTGCAGTTGCGAGATAAAAATCTTTTTTAACGTAGTTTGCACCATTTTTTGGTTCTAAACTACCCATACCTCTTGATGAAACACCGAGAGTTGCACCCTCGTCCATCAAAGTTTTAACTATTTTACCCATAGGAGTATCCATAATTTTTGCTTCACCTATCATATTCTTACCATCTGGTTCTAATCTAGTAATCATATGTGATGCACGATCTAAATTTACAGTTGGCCCCTCTGGGTGTCCAAGTTCACCAAATGCTCTTTTATTTTTGATGTACTCTTCATTGTATCTTTCGACTTCTTTGTTAAGAACATCAAATGGATATACACGACCATTTCTGTTCTTTATGTCAGCCTGCATAAAGATACCTTTTACTTTGTAATCTTTTTTTCCGTTGTCTTTTTCTTCTTTAATAAATTCAACGTCTTGTAACTGTTCTGCNATAAGTTTCATTTTTATNTCCTTATGATNTTATATTGNATTACCTAGTGCTACAATCTCTACATGAACTCCNGCATCACTTCCAGCNGTTTCATTTATCGCTGATAAAAAGTATGCTTCNTCAGCNGCATTTATTATAATTGCACCACCACTATCATCTTCGTTCAATATTTTATCTCCAGCGTTAGCTGCAGTATCTTGCACTATAAAGAACTTACCATCATCACCAGTAATTGCTGGTCTATCACCCTCTGGTACTACTGTAATTGTAGTGCCTCCNTTTAAATACATTCCGTTAGTTGCAGTTACTGCNGTCTGTGCATCTATACTTGTTACCTTTATGAAAATATCATTTCCAGCAAATTCACTTACTCTAACTGCGTGTCCTCTTACAAGTTTTCCTAATTCAACACCATGAGCGGCATCATCACCCATAGTTGANGCAGTAATCGTACCAGCGTGTCTTACTAATTTTAAAGCCATCTCTCTATCCTTAAATTGTTAACATTTCTTTTTCAAAATAACCCATAAGTTCTTTCTCTGGAACTCTGTATTTTTTTGATACTTGTTTTATAGTTTTATCAAAAGTATTTAGGAAATCCGAAGGTTTAGTATCCATTTTTTTGAATATATCATCAACTGCATCTCTTAACTTTGGAGATAACTTTTTATACATTTTTGATTTCTTATGTTCATCTTTCTCTGCNAAAGGTGTGTAAAAAGAATCAAACTTCTTCGGCATCATCCTCTACCTTTTTATTTTGCACAAAATTATTTGCGACTTCTNTTCTTTTGTTTTCTAGTGCATCTGCNACTTTATCTTGCATTGCAGACTTGAACGCATCTTCAGCACCTAAATTATTTCCTTGTTGTAATNNATTNACAAAATCNTCACTACTCATTATTTCCTCCATTGTCATCATCTGCTGGTNNTCTTGTTATACCATCTGANTCTGGTGGTATATCNATTCCACCATCTTCAATCTCTGTTCCAGCTTCTTTNTTAATNTGGNTTTGCATTTCTTTGATTTGTGCATCATTCATATTTAAAACATTTTTCTGNACCCACTCTTTACTGAAGAATGTTCCAATATATGANTCAATATTACCAAGTTGATTTATCTTATCTTCCATCAACTCTGCTTTCTTGAGTTCTGCAAAGTGTCCATCTTTCAAGAAGTTATATTGTATNTGTTGTTTCATTGAAGGCCATTCCTCTATAGAAATGATACCTTTCAAAACAAGTTGTGTTTTTAAAACATCTGTAAATAGTGGTGTAAACTTTTTTCTTAGTCTTTGNACAAACTTTGTAAACTTGAGTTCATCTCTTGTAATCTCTGTNGAACGACCAAGACTAAATCCTGTTTCTGCTTCTAATCTTGAGATTGGAACATTNAGTGACCTNTATAACTNTCTCTGAAAGTAAACTATGTCATCTATCTCACCAAGATTAGAACCGCCTGGTAGTGTGGTAATCTCTGTTCCTCGACCACCCTCTCTTCTAGGTAACCAGAAATCTTCTAACATTGACATTTGATTTCTATCATCTCGTATCTCACCAGTAGATGCATCATATACCAGTTTGTTACGATATCTGTTCATAACATCTTTGAGGTATTGTTCTGCTTTTATCTTTGGTAAGTTACCAACATCAATGTAGAATATTCTACGTTCTGGGGCTCTTGATATTCTGTAAATAACTAACGCATCTTCAATCATGCGTAACTGATTTACAGGTTTGATTGATTTATGTAAGTAAGATAATACATGACCTTTGTTCTGGTCAATCAAACCAGACGGACAATATGTAATACTATCAGCAGATATCTTTATACCTTCACTTGTACCAGCTTGTGTATATAATCCTTTTTCGTTGTAAAGATAATATTCTTCTACCTTTTTGATGACATCAGCTGCACCACCACCTTTGGTTGACTTACCTTTTTGGAACTCTCTTACTTTTCTTATTTTTCTGGGCTCAATATATCGTAAATCAACGACACCTCTTCTTGGGTTATCTTTGTCTATGACTTTATGATAGAAAATCCTACCATCGACATACCACCTACGCATAATATCTTGGCCCTTTTCTTCAAAGTCTAAAAGGGACAAAACTTCCTCAAATTCTTTTCTGATTGCTCTTTTTATTTTTTCTGGATAAGGCATACGATCTGTTCTAAGAGAGACCGGCAAAGACACCTCATCAAATGAGATTGCCTCATTGACAATATCCTCAATAGCACTGTCACACTCTGGTTGTTGTGCGATATCTCTATATCTGCGAATGAGGTCTAGTTCTGTTTTTTCTCGACCATCTGTGTCCAGAATTTGGCCAAAGAAACCGCCACCAGCGATATCTATTGCGCCGTCATCAGGAGTTGGGGNGGTGAAAACTTGCTCACCACCCGTATCCTTTTTAANACGATTAATNGTGAATCCGAAAAGTTCAGCCATAATATCTCCTACCTGTTATTTAGTAGGTTTTTAATCACTATTANAAAATTGCAGGTATGTCAGCAACACCTGATCCGACACCAGTTGTGATGAAGTGTTGATACCTCCAAGTAACTTCAAATTCTTCAATTTCGTTTGCACTTTCAGAAGCTAGTGCAATCTCTCCGATTGCCTGTGGCCATGCGTTGACAAATAGATACGTTTTTAGGGGCGTATTGTCTCTATCAAGTTGTGTCACCGACAGATCAGCAACATAGTCTGTCGTGCGAGTTAGTCCACTGCCTGTAGCGAGATCGTTAATTGAATTGCTCCAAATTTCTAGTTGAGTACGAAGCGCAAAATCTGTGTCATTAATAAATGTAACCGTCCAAGGATCAGCAAAATCTCTATCACCAGCAATTCTGATTGTTCTTCCACGAAACGGAATTTCAATCTCTTCAATAGACATAGCTGGTAGAGTTGAGCCTTTTGCCAAAAACGCACCCGTCTCTATGGGAAAGGCTACGCCACCGGCCGGCGGGTTAGTAATTTCGACTCTAAACTGATTAGGTCTGGCACCGCCACCTATCAGTTTAGCTCGAAAGTCATCAATTGTTCCAACCATCTGTTTCTACCTCCTTCTAAAACTTGCCAACAACTTCAGAGAACTCAACACCTGTGCGAACTGCAACAAAGTTAAGCGTAATGAAGTTGATTGATCGAGCTGGTTTAATGTAGATATCACCGATAAATTCGTTTCGGTCAATAACTTCACCAGTATTGTTTGAACCATCAGCAACAACTTGGAAGTCAGTGATACCCCTACGTCCTTGTACATCTCTCAAGAAGGGTTCAACTAAGTTACGGAACTGAGCCCGTGTGAACTCNTCGTTGAACTCAAAGAGCATAAACTTNGCCGCAGTNGNAATCGCTTTCTCAAGNACAAGGAACAGTCGCCGAACGTTAATACGGTCAAANGCACTTGGTCTTGTGAGAGCAGTTTTATCACCGAAGAGAACCACACCTTGGCCTGGGAAGTCAACCACAGGNTTGATCCGAGCCTTNTAAAGAATGTCTCTTTCAGANTGCATGGGNTTGTATGCAAGTTTAATTGCACCACGAATATTACCACGATTNTAACCACCTGGCGAGAACCACGGATCAGCAACTCTATCTGTGTGAGCNCANAATCCAGCGATATCNCCATTCAGTGGNACATAACGGTATACGTCAGCATATTTGTCATACATGTACTTGTATCCACTGTCGTAAACCACATAAGAAGATGATGGTAGNGTNTCAAAACTATCTTTGACATTAGTAGTTTGAGTATTAGAACTCTGAACATTCACAACCGCCTGACGAGCGGGTGAGAGGAATGCAACACAGTCCNTNCGAAGCTCNNCAAGATCGGTAATCATTGTACCGTGTGTGTCAAACTCGTCACCAGCAGTGCCGAATGAGGAACCTGNGACAGTTACCGAAGGCCCGCCTAGAACGAAGTTAATGTCATGGAGTTCAGTATTTGCGAAGAGGTCATAAGCTTCTCTCTTCTCACCCAANGTGAGNNCATAATCGTCAGTTCCACCTGTGAGACTGTCATACGTTGGTGTATCAACAGCTGTNTAAGAACCAGCGTNNGTGTCGAGGATGATGTTGTCTCCNTCTGTTTCGTCAATNACGTTATCACCTTCATCGGATTTAGACGAGTCAGTTCCGTTCAAGATGACGGCGTTACTAAGATCAAGNTCNNCNCCCCAGTTAGTTCCAGCAGGCAAATGATCCATCCAGTAAATTTGNNCTGATTGNNNGTAAAGAACNTCNACATAATAATTTGTTCCACCTTGTGGAGTTTTTGCATTTGGGTTCTTTGACAATGCAGAATATGTCTCTAAAACGGCAAGTGTTCTTTGTCCAGCAACACTTTCAGAAAAACCAGTAAGTTTTCCTGTTGTGTCATAAACAACNATATGCAACTCATCATTTGTTCCTCGGCCATTTTCCGTTGACCATTCAGATGTGCCGGGAGGTTGATCGAATAAGTCAAAAAACTTCCAACGGCGGCGAATGAAAGAGTTATTAGCAAGAGAAGCAGCAAGTCCTGAGCCATTCGGATTATCAAGTTCACGAATAGTAACAACGTTGGTCGCTGTGTTTCTTGCCGTAACTTCGTATTGTTTACCAGCATGTCCTGTAGCCGGTGTGCCGAAACCACTNTCTGTGAAGAACGAAAGAATGTCTCCAACNTTNATCTCATTATNTGCAAGATCAACATCGTCAACTGTAATTGTTGTAGCACCACTGGATGCTGCACCNTTAACTTGGTTTGCACCTGTAATATCTTGAGAAAATGCAGTGGCCGTCGCACAAACTGAAACAGCAAGTGAGTTGCCCCAATCTCCAGCAGTTCTTGCTGCAAAAGGACCAACACTGCCTTGACCATCTCTGAAAGACCCTGTGTAATGATCTGTATCTCTAATTAAAAGTCCGAGCTCAGAAGCAGCGTTTAGAACGCCGGACTCGGCACGCACAACTTTTAGTGCGTTTGAATACTGCAAAAAGTTTGCAGCGGTGAAGAAATATTCAAAGTTGTTTGAATTTGGCTCACCGAAGATTTCAACTAGTTCTGCTTCCGAACCGATATTAGTGACACTTGCAACGGGCCCTCTTTCAAAAGGACCAGCAACAGCACCAATATTTGTTTGTACAGCAGGGACAATGTTTGTTAAGTCGATTTCTCTAACGTGTACGCCTGGCGACACTAAAAAACTGCTCATTTCCTTACTCCTTTATTATAACCGTAGAGTTGTCTCTCTGTTAGTATTATTTATAAAAAAATGTTTCCTAAACCAGTTTTTTATATGCGAGTTTACTTATAAATAATTTAATGAACGAACACTACGAAAAATACAAAGATACCATCAAGAAAGTTACTAAACGAAACTATCGTCAACGTCTCGTATGGCTCAACGAGTATCTAGCCGAAAAGGCCTGTTCACATTGTGGAGAGAGTGAAACAGCGTGTCTAAAATTCTATCCACACCACAACAAAATTAGAAAACTAACACAAAGAAAAGGCATGAATGAGGAGAGCCGTCAAGAGGTCACCGAACTCATGCGTGAGTCTACTATTGTTTGTTCAAACTGTTTTATAAAACTTGAACATGATATTATAGATATTATGTAGTATTTTACCAATCTGAGCCGTAGTCTCTCACTACAGGATTCCATCTAGTTCCATAATCATCTACCATGTTCCCAATATTCTCTTCCTCAAGTCCGTCAAGCACAAATCCAAACGGCGCCATGTCTTGTTCTAACATGTCTTGTTGCTCTTTCATCATTGTTGCTCGAATGTCTTGATCAGATAACTCTTTGAAGTATTGTTGATCTGTGGCCCACGCAAACATAAACAGACATGCAACTAAATCATCATTACATCCTTCGTCAGCCTCAAAAGATTGACCCTTAATAATAAATGTGGACAACTCTGTAATAATCTCCAAATCTTCTATAATAAGTTTGTTGTCCTCAACCATCTGTTTTAAGTTAGAACAACCGATACGTTTTACAGCTTTAGTGGTTCTTACACCCAATTGCGCTCGGCCCCCTGAGAACCCACCGCCAAGTATCTGGCCTGCACGGCCACGCATGGAAGCCATAATTA
Source organism: Candidatus Woesearchaeota archaeon (assembly GCA_002686215.1). Next base: position 983 of record NZAU01000050.1, on the reverse strand, counting down.
GGTTGTCATACTCAAGATCAAACTGTAAAGTATTTGCGACCTGTTCGCCAATGTCATTTACCTCGACCATAACAAAAGCGTGTTTGTAGGCCCTCGCTACGTCATATATTTTTGCGGGAAACAACAAAGGTTTGATCTCATTGTCTCTAAACTTTGCTACAACCCTGTATGGTATTTCTGTTACATCTATAACAACGAAAGCTGAATAATCGTTAGAAGTCCCTCTTGATACGTCAGCTGTTATCATGTATGTGTGACCATCCTCTGGATGCACATGCACATCTAAACCAGCGTTTGACTGTATAGGATTTCTATATGTTAATTGTTTAAGCTTTGTCGGTGTAATTAAAGTATCAATGGACCCTAAAAACTCACATTCAAATTCTGTATTGAACTGTGATTCGGATGTGTTCTTGATTGTCTGTTGTTTCCAGGCCTCATCACGGCCAGGGACTTCACTCCAATGCACCTCAATTGGAATGTATTCATTTCTTCCCTCTTCTGCATCCACCCACAACTTATAGAACATGTTCATACCGTGTGGGGTCGAAACAATCATCACTTTTGTTGTTTTTCCAGAGGATATTGTAGGATATACTGAAGAGAAAAATTGTTCTGCAACGTTTGCTGGGACGTAGGCAAACTCGTCCAAAAATATGATATTATAAGAACCCCCACGAACAGCACTAGCACTGGTGGAAGAAGCCAATATTTTAGACCCATTTTCTAACTCCAAACTTCCTTTGTTCCAAGACATGACCCCCTGTTGCAACCATTTCGGTAAATGTTCATATGCAAGTTGCAATCGTCCCAGCAAGTCTCTCGCCGTTGCGGCTTTGTTCGCAAGTATTGCAACGTTCACACTTGGATTAAATAAAACATAATGAAGTAAATATGCAATGATCGTAGTTGATTTACCAGACTGTCTGGGTAGTTTGCATATCGTAAAACGATTGTTATGAAACGTGCCTATCATCTCTTTC
>NZAU01000049.1 GCA_002686215.1 Candidatus Woesearchaeota archaeon | reverse complement strand
TATGTTCAATAACAATTTTTTTGCTTTTACCAAGATTTGTAGATCCATATTTTGAAGTTTTAGATCTAATATCTCTTGATACTCTCTTTGTTAATTCTTCTTTTTTTATAAAAAAATTTAAGTAGGGTCCCATAACTTCGCAACGCTCAATTTGTTTGGGTAAGGTAATTTTTTTTCTAAGATTAATTGCAACATTTCCGGGATTTAATTTCTTTGATAAGGTAAAACAAGGTAGGGAGATATCACCTCTGTTTGTTTTATCGGGATATTCTAGTAATTCAAGTATTTTATCTGAGTTGAATGGTGCCGAATTAGATATTGATTTTGCAACTAACTTTTTAAAATATTCCATATAGAATTCCAAAATTAAAGTATAAAATGATTGTGAATGGGCGAACCAGGATTTGAACCTGGGACCTCTGGTATACTCAGATCTTCCATTGCGGAAGTGGTCTTATAAGACCAGCGCTCTACCAGACTAAGCTATACGCCCATTAATAATACTTTAAAGAAATTATTTAAAAAAGTAACCTTTAAAGAAACATTTAAAAATATGAAAAAATAGCAAATTTTAGGCCCCTTTGGTGTAGTCCGGTCAATCATCCCAGCCTTTCGAGCTGGTGACCCGGGTTCAAATCCCGGAAGGGGCGCTTATATTAAAATGGATATATACGATAAGTTAAGGGAAGGAGTTGGTGAATTTATTCAAAAAACTGATNAAAGAATTGAGGACATAAAACGGAGCTCGATAAATACATCTTATGAGAATATTGAAATGGACTTAAGACGATCTGCAAGTCAGTTATTGAAATTAATAAGAAGTGATGCTCCAAATAATACTGCAAATGAAATGTCCAATGAATTGAGACATCAACGTGCAAAGGAATCTTTAGAGCATTGTATTAACTTGACATATTCAAATAAAATTCTTGGAAATACTTTTGTTGCCGATAGTGACTTGATTTATGCATTAAATTTGGAAAAGAAATTTTTAGATGAAATGCCTTCATCAGATGTTGATAAAAAATGTTTATATTTATCAGATAGATTAAACGAATTAGCAAATTATGTTTTAGAAACAAATAATATAAATATTTTGGAGTAAATTTATATATTTTATTTTCTTANAAGTATAAATGTCGTCTAGCGATTCTTGGAAAAATAGTGAACAGCGATTGAGTTTATTGAGAAAAATATCTTCAAAAAAAACATTGGATCAATTAATTTTAGATAAACTTCAATTATCTCCTTTATCTTTGAGGGATTTACAAAACCAGCTAAGAAATAATTCTCCGGGTAGAACAATTAGTCAAAAAAAATTATTAGATAAAATAGATAATAGTCCGGAATTAATTTTGTATAGAAGTCATGTACCTTTAGAAACTGCTTGCATAAGTAAANTACATAGAGTAAGATATGTTGGACTGTCTGATAAAATTGAAGCCGATTTATTAAGAAATTTTAATGATATTACTTATTTAACNGGTACTCACTACACTGATNTGAAAAGTAACGCCAACGGCAGGATTTGAACCTGCAATTCCNTAGGAACTCGCTTTCGAGGCGAGCGCAATACCAGGTTATGCGACGTTGGCATAAACTTATTTTTTTTAATTAATTAATAAATTTTACGAAACAATATTTATATTGTATAATTAATAAATCATTTATGTATGAGATTGTTTTAGGGCGTAAACCTTCGGATATTAAAAAATATGGTACCTCTGGGGCCGTACTAATTGGTAGACATTATGTAACAATGGAACGTAATAANGTGTTGGCAAATCCAGTATATTTGGATTTTAATCAGCCTCATGCAATATTGGTTGCTGGTAAAAGGGGAACTGGGAANTCTTATACNTTAGGAGTAATGTTGGAAGGAATATCTGAACTGGATGCATCTCTAAAAAATAATATAACATCAATTTTCTTTGATACAATGGGGATATATTGGACAATGAAATATCCAAATTTTAANGACTCAGAATTATTGACAAAATCAGATATTAAACCAAAGTCTTGCGACATAACTTTATATGCTCCGAAGGGTTCTTATGATTCTTTATTAAAAAAAGGTATTCCGGTTGACAAATCTTTTTCAATAAGACCCAACGAGATAAATTTTGAAAATTGGTGTGAACTATTTGACATAGAATTAACAAGTAAAAGNGGATTATTATTGGAGAGAAGTATTGAAGGATTAGGAACTGACTACTCAATAAAAGATATTCTTAAATCAATCGATAAAGACAGGGATTCTGGGAAAGATGAGAAATTAATATTGGAAAATAAAATTAAATTTATTGATAAATGGGGTATATTCGATGAAAANGGAACTGATTTTTCTGAATTTTTAATAGGTGGTAAAAATATTATTATTGATTTATCNGAGTATAATCAGATAGAAAATGGTGAAAAAATAAAGTCTTTAGTTATTGGATTTNTATGTAATTATATTATGAAAGTTAGAATGGCTGCTCGAAAGGAAGAGGAGCTTGCCATATTAAAAGATAATAATTTGTTTTCGGAAAATCATTCAAATGTTCCTTTAATGAATATATTCATTGATGAAGCACATGAATTTTTACCNGAAAAGGGNAGTACTTTNGCAGCTTATCCGTTAATGCAAATATTGAGAGANGGTAGACAACCTGGAATTTCTTTAATTTTAGCAACTCAACAACCNGGAAAAATAAATACGGACGTAATAACTCAATCAGATATACTATTATCTCATAGGTTGACTTCAAAATTTGATTTGGATGCAATGAATCAAATGATGCAATCTTATACTACTTCCGAATTAAATCAGTACATTGATTCATTACCTCGTAAAAATGGTGCTGCAATTGTTCTTGATGATACAAATGAAAAAATTTATCCGATTCAAGTAAGACCTAGATTTTCTTGGCANGGAGGNGAGAATCCAAAACTAATANGAGGTAAATTATTATCCAAAATGTCAGAATCAGTAAAGAATGAATTGGCTGAAGAGAACAAAACCTTATAATTAAATTTTAGAAAAAATAATAATGATAAAAGTTCCTATTGAAAATTTAATTAAAAAACTAGTAGAACAAAGTGGGTTAAATGAAGAAGAAATTAAAAATAAAATTTTAGAAAAAACAAAAAAATTTGATGGTTTAGTTTCTGAAGAAGGNGCTGCATTTATGGTTGCCACNGATTTAAATATAAAAATATTNGATGACCCTTCCACAAAAATACTAAAAATAAATGAGTTACATCCGGGTATGACNGGAGTAGAAATAATTTGTAAAATTAAACGAATATATGATTCTAAATTCTTTGAAAAAGACGGAAGAAAAATTGAATATATTGGTATAGAATTGATGGATGAGACTGGTGGCATTAGAACAACGCTATGGGATAAACGTGCCGCTCTGGTAAATGATAATCGGATTAAAACTGGTGATGTNATTAGAATAAAAAATTGCTCAATAAGAGAAAACAAATACAGCGGAAAAGATTTACAATTAATTGCTAATACNCAGATAATTATTAATCAAGATGAACTTGATGTAAAAGTAGATGGAGTTCAAATAACAAACTTAGATAATCCCGTATTAAATCAATCAGTTAAAGTATTTGGTACAATTGTTTCAGGAAATGAACCNAGATTTTANATGGGTTGTAAAACTTGCAANAAGAAAGTTTTAGAAGATGGTTGTCCGACNCACGGATCTGAATCAAAGAAAATACCTATTCTNAGCATGGTATTGGATGATGGAAAGGGAAATTGCAGAATAACTTGTTTCGGTGATGTNGCCAATAATTTTTANGGATCAGAATTNACCGAAGAATCTGAACCGAACTACTTNGGAGATTTTGTATCTGTTCAAGGCAATATAAGATATAACAAAAACTACGATAGAACTGAAATGACTGTTAATAATATAAATAAATTAAAAGCAGAAGAAAGAATACTTATGTTAAAAAATGGCTCGTAAAAAAAAGGAAGAATTNGAAGGAACTGAAGAATTNGAAGAAAANCAATTAGAANTGGAAGACTTACCTGGTGTAGGTCCTATGACTGCAGAAAAATTGAGAGAGGCAGGATATGACACTATTATGGCAATTGCGGTTGCACCAACTCAAGAATTATCAGATTCTAGTGGAATGACTGTGGCTGGTGCAATGAAAGCGCAAATAGCTGCACGAAATGCACTGGATATGGGATTTATTAGTGGGACGGAATTAGTTGAACGAAAAAGTGTTGTTGAAAGAATTAAAACAGGTTCCGAAGATTTTGATGGTTTACTTGGCGGAGGTGTTGAAACACAGAGCATAACCGAAGCATTTGGAGAATTTGGTTCGGGAAAAAGTCAATTAGGTATGATGTTGGCAGTAAATTGTCAATTGAGTAAAGAAGAAGGTGGTTTAGATAAAGATGTAATTTATCTTGATACCGAGAATACGTTCAGACCTGAAAGAATTAAACAAATTTCAGAATCCAGAGGTCTAGATCCGAATACAATATTAAGCAGAATAATGGTTGCTAGAGCATATACGTCCGATCACCAAATGTTGCTAGTAGATAAATTGGATGAAATGATTGGAAAGCATCCGAGAAAGTTTGGATTAATTATTGTAGATTCTTTGATGAGTTTATTTAGATCTGAATATGCGGGACGAGGAACGTTGGCAACAAGACAACAAAAATTAAATAGACATCTACATGCCTTGCAGAGTGTTGCAGATAAACATAATATGGCAGTATATGTTACAAATCAAGTTCAATCTAATCCGGGGATATTTTTTGGAAATCCTACTACTGCGATTGGAGGACACATATTGGGTCACGCATCACAATTCAGATTATTCTTACGTAAAGGTAAGGGTGGTAAGAGAGTCGCCAAATTAGTAGATTCACCTTATTTACCTGAGGGTGAGATTTTATTCAATATTACCGAAAAGGGAATAGAAGAAGCTTAAATAAAATAAAGTATATTTGAATTATGGATTTTTTGATAGGTATAATTATACTGGCAATATTGTTATGTCTGCCGATCGATTTATATAAATATGAAATTCCGGATATTATTTCAAATGGTCTTATTTTAATTGGGATTTTAGTTCACAGTTATTTAATAATTTATGAAAAAATATTATTTTCTGACTTATTAATCTCTTTGGGCTTTGGTAGTTTTGTAGGTCTGGGTTTATTCTTTAGTGGTAATTGGGGTGGTGGTGACGCTAAACTTCTGATTGGAGTTTCTGCTGCTGGTGCTGCTTTGAAAAATACTCTTCCATTTATTATTGAATATACTATAAACTTAATTTTGGCCGGAGGAATTTATTCAATATTCGTTGTTTATTTCTATTCTTTGAAAAATTATCAAAAACTAAAAAGAGAGCCGTATATTAAGGAATTATTTATTCTAACTGCAGCATTTAGTATTATTTTTTTACCTGCCGGAATGATATTCTTAGTACTTTTAACAATGTATCTTAGCTATATAATACAAAAAAAATATTTTGATAAAGAAATAAATACTAAGGATCTTGTTGAGGGTGATTGGGTGGTAGAAAAAATATATCATAATAAAAAATTAATATATTCTCCGAGAAAAATTGGCTTATTGAAAAAAGATATTAGCTTGATACAAAAATACAAAAAATCTGTGAAGGTGAAGGGCGGAATTGCTTTTGCTCCGGCTTTTTTTATTGCAATAATATTTACTTTAAATTACCCAGATATAATTTTTGACCTATTTTTAGCCAGAATCTAAGTAAAATATAAAAAGGACTGGCGATTTATATAAGAATGGGTATAATCACAGCGCCGCATTTCGTTTTAATTGCAATAGTTGGATTTTTTGCAGTTGTTTGGAGTTTAGTTTCAATGGGAGTAATTAAAACAAGAGATCATTCCTTACATGCTGAAAAAAATGCATTTATCAATAATGCAGTAAAAACAATTGAGGCAACTTATAATTATCTTGAACAAATTCCTTCAGAACACAGAGATCAAGCAAGAGCACATTTACACAGAGGCGANTTAAATAATGCTTTAGAATCTGCAAGAATAAATCACGACGTATATCACTTTTTTAAAAATTATTAATTATATCTTTTGTTTACTTTTACCTTTAAAATCTTAGATTTTGGTTTAGCTTTTTTAACAACATTCGGAGATCTAGTATATTTCTTNCTTGCTTTTAAATTNAGATTATTTGATATAAGTTCAAATGATTCTTTTAATTTATTTGGATCGGTTTTTTGTCTNTTTGGTGCCNAAATCATATTATCATTATCGAAACGCGGTACTAAATGGAAGTGAGTATGAGGTACTTCTTGACCNGCNGAGGGGCCATTATTTTGAATTATATTTATTCCGGTGCAGCCTGTTATTCGAATTAACTCTTTACTTAATTTCTTCATAATTACTGATATATGACGTAGATCTGAGTCGGTCATATCCATGAAGGTAACTGATTCTTTCTTGGGAATAACTAGAGTGTGCCCAATATTAATTGGATTTATGTCCAATATTGCAATACATTTCTTGTCTTCATAAACTTTGTATGCGGGAATTTCTCCGGAAATAATTTTTGAGAATAAAGAGGCCATATATAAGAATGATATAAATAATTATAAGTCTTATTTTTATTACATTAAATATTAAATGACTATGGATTTGATACTTTATAACTCGTTAAGTAAAAATAAAGAAAAATTTATTCCTAAAAAAAAGGGTGAGGTAAATATCTACTCTTGCGGTCCAACAGTATATAATACGCCGCACATAGGTAATCTGAGAAATTTTATTTTTGTAGATTTTATGAAGTCAATTTTTAAATTAAATAAATTAAAAATTAATCATATTTTGAATATTACAGACGTAGGTCATCTCTCTTCAGATTCTGATGAAGGTGAAGATAAATTAAAATTGGCATCAAAAAAAGAAAAATTGAGTGTCTGGGATATCGCAGATAAATACACCGAAATATTTTTGAATAATTTAAAGGATCTTGAGATTGAATTGCCCACAGTAATGCCAAAAGCAACAGATCATATATCTGAACAAATTGAAATGATTAAAAAATTGGAGGAGAACGGATATGCTTATGAATCAAATGGTAATGTATACTTTGATACTTCAAAAGTAGAATATGGTAAATTGGGGAGTATTGTTGATAGTTCAAAATCTCGGGTCGGCTTAGATCCAAATAAAAAAAATAAACATGATTTTGTATTATGGTTCACTAAATCCAAATTTGAAGACCAGGATATGAAATGGGAATCGCCTTGGGGGCGTGGTTATCCGGGATGGCACATAGAATGTTCTGCAATGGCAGAAAAATATTTGGGTAAAAAAATAGATTTACATACTGGCGGAGAAGATTTGTTACCTATTCATCACAATAATGAAATTGCTCAATCTGAAAGTTATTACGGTGGTAAGAAATGGGTAAATTATTGGGTACATATTGCTTTTCTTAATATCAATTCTGAAAAAATGAGTAAATCTAAAAAAAATTTTTTATCGCTGGAAGAACTTAAATCTAAAAATTTTAGTCCTTTGGATTTTAGGTATTATTGTCTTGGTACTCATTACCGAAAAAATATGAATTTTACAGAAGAAGGGATACTATCTGCAAAAAATTCAAGAAAGCATTTAATTGAGTCTTATATTAAATTGGAGAGTGAGTCTCCGTCAAGATTATTTGAACCGTATTTAAATGAAATAAAGTCTTGTTTGATGGAAGATTTTAACATACCGCGAGCATTGGGTGTATTGAATGAAGCAATTTCAGATAAAAAATTAAATTCGGGCGATAAGAAAGAACTATTAGAATTCTTTGACGACGTTTTTAAATTGGGAATTAAATCCGCCGAAGTAAAAGACACTAGAATAATTAACTTATTTAATTCGCGGGATGAATTTAGGAAAAATAAAGATTGGTCAAAATCTGATGAAATTCGCGAAGAATTATCTTCAAAAGGTTATATTGTACTAGATGATCTTGAGAAATCGTATATATATCAAAAAAATTAATCTTTGANTAATTTCTTTAAAATTTTATAATCTGANGAAAGATCGGACATAAGAACTTTTTCAAATTTATTTTTATGATTGTGTTTTGACTTCTTAGGTAAAAAATTTTTGTCATGTAACAGTAAGTTAAACTTCATATTATAGATGAATGTATATATTTAAAAAATTAAGGGCGGGGAGGGATTTGAACCCCCGAATGACGGGACTGCAACCCGTTGCCTTACCGGACTTGGCCACCCGCCCAATAGTATTTCTAAATTGATTGATTTATAATGATTTTGATATATTTAAATAAAATAATAAATAAATTCATTATGTACAAACGATTAAGCTCGCGGATGATACGATTGAAAAGGGCAATTTATGCAAAACGTAGACGTGCTGCGCGAAAGAAAAAAATTAGAGANCAGAAAAAAATGATAAAACGTGTTGCTCTGTCTTTTGTTGGAATAACAGGCATTGTACTTATTTGGAGTTCAATTTCACGATATGCTGAAACCAACTTGACAATGGGTGATTCATTGGCAATCGGATTTGGTCTTTTATTTGTATCCGGGCTATTGACAAAGAGATTTATAAGAACTTTTGCATAAAATTATTTAAAATAATACTTGCTTAATCAATAATGGCATTAATTTTCCCTCATGAGTTTATTGCTAAAACTGCCATACACTCGGTTAAGGCAAATTTAGCGAAAGAATTAGTATCTCGAGGAATGACGCAAAGATCAATTGCAGATTTACTTGAATCTCAAACTTCTACAATATCGCAGTATATTGGTGGAACTCGGGGAAATACATACGAGTTATCTGAATCAACAACAAGATTGATGAGTTTAGTTTGTGATGCAATAATTAACAATCCTGAACAAGAAATAGTAACATACGGTATTTCTCAAATTTGTGATCATATTATTAAAGAAGAGTACGGTTTTCATTTTAGAGACTAATATTGTTGCAAATACTAATCTTTATAAGGTTAAAATTGAACAATTTTTATGGAAGATGAACAAAAAATGCATATGGATGGCGATATAAATCAAGATGAAGATGATTCTTTACCATTTCCGAGAGCAAGAGTAGTTAATTTGATGAGAGGACATATTACTGAAGGTAAACAAATAAGATCTGAAGTAAAGGACGCATTAAATTTATGGCTAGGTAACTTACTAGGTAAAGTTGCAAAGGAAATGAATAAATCACCTTATGGATCGATAGGTATTGCTGATTTTCAAAGAGCTGTAAATCCTTATGATCAAATATCAAATCTTGTTAAAGATGAAAAAAGATTACACGTTAGTCTAGAAAAGTTAAAGGCTGATGCAGATCAAATTCAACGAGACATGAGAAGATTTTTTGACCAAATTAAAGGCTCAGAATGAATACAACCATAGATTATTCCGAGATTAATTCTCGGAAATTTTATTCGATAATTTCAAATAATAATCAGAAAACTTTTGAAAAATATGAGCTTGAAAAACCGTACTTATTACTGAACAATCATGGAAATTATAATTTAGAAAATTATAACTTTGAATTTGTTCAAAAAATTTTTAGAAATAAGGAAAAAAAACTTGCCAAATTAATTTTTGAAGATAAAAAATCGTTAAAGGAAAACTTGTCTAATTTTANTTCAGAAGATATTTTTGAATATGATTTAGATTTGGTTCATAAGGCAATTGTCGAGAATAAACTAAAATTTTTTGATAAAAAACCAAAAATATTAGCATTTGATATAGAGACNGAATCGAGNGTTGGATTTCCTGATCCAAAATATGATAAAATTTTATCAATTTCTTATTACTCTGAAGGATTTAATAAAGTTTCAATAAGTAAAAATTATAATTCAAATCATAAGTATGTTAGTTGTTTTAGTTCGGAAGAAGAACTNTTATGGGATTTCATGAATACAATTAATGAATTTAATCCGGATATCCTGTGTGGATATAATTCTGACAGATTTGATCTAAAATTCATCTTGGAGCGATTGAAAAAAAATAATATGAATCTTAAACTGGGACCACTAAATTCTGAATTAGTTGAATCTAGAATTGGACGAGAAAATAAAATATCTATAAATGGTATAACTAATGTTGATGTTTATATTTTTATAAGNAATGTATTATCTCAGAGCATAAATTCAAAATCTCTAAAATTAAATGATGTGGCAGAAGCTTTACTTGGTGATAAAAAAACAGATGATCTGGGTGCAGAAATACAAAAATATTATGAGTCAAATGATAATAAAAAATTAGATAAAATATGTGAATACAACCTTCAGGATTCTAAATTAACTCATGATTTGCTCGTTAAAGTTTTGGATATTGCAATTGAATTTAGTAATCTCGTAAGTATGCCTATTGAAAAGGTAACNNGAATGAGGTATGGGCGATTGGTCGAATTATTTATTTTGAAAAATGCTTACTTGGAAAATCGAGTTATTGAAAGAAAACCCACAAATGACGAAGTTCGTACTAGAATGTATACTAAATATGAGGGTGCTTTTGTTTATCAGCCGAAACCCGGACTTTATGAAAATGTAAGAGTTTTTGATTTTAGAAGTTTATACCCTTCAATAATAATTGCACATAATATTGAACCGGATAACTTATCTTATAGTTCCGGTAAAAATAAAATAAATTTACCCGATAAATCCGTATTTTTTGGGGATGAGGTGAGCTTTTTGCCTCGAATCTTAAAAAAAATAATTGATAGACGTGTTAATGTTAAAAATAAATTAAAGAAAGAAAAAGATAAATCTGAAATGAAAAAATTGGATGGTGAATCTTATGCTCTTAAAATATTGGCAAATTCATTTTATGGTTACATGGGATTTTATGGTGCTCGATGGTACTCCTTTGACTGTGCAAGAAGTATAACTGCGTATGGAAGAAAGTATATTGAAAATTTAATTAAATCTGCAAATAAAAAAAATATTTCTGTAATCTATGGGGATACTGATTCCATATTTTTAATAGACAACGAAGAAGTTGATGAATTTATTAAAGGAGTAAATAAAGATTTACCTGATCCGATGGAATTAGAAGATGAGGGTACATATGAATCCGGAATATTTTTGGAAAAAAGAAATTCTACGTCTGGTGCAAAAAAACGGTATGCTCTGATGAATAAAAATGGTAATTTAACTATTAAGGGTTTGGAATCAAAGCGAGGTGATTGGAGTAAGTTATCAAAGGATTCTCAAATAAAAATACTAACAAGTGTGTTGAAAACTAAATCTATCAAATCTGCTGAAAAAATAATTCGTGAAATAATTGAAAAGATAAATGGTAATAAAATGAGTCTGGATAATTTTGTATTAAAAAATAAGTTAACTAGGAATTTGGATGATTACAAATCAATTGGCCCTCAGGTTGCAGCAGGAAGACTTATGGAAAAAGAAAATTTAATTGTGGGTCCCGGTACAATCGTAGAATATGTTGTAAGTAATAAAAAATCAAAACTAATTCGTGATAAAGTAATATTGGCAAAAAATGCAAAAATAGAAGATATTGATAAAAACTATTATATTGAGAAACAATTAATTGCAGCAACATATAAAATATTTGAATTATTTAATTACAAAGAAGAACAATTAAAAAATCTAAGTTCAGGATTATCAGCATGGATGTAGAGAAATATAAAAAAGCAAGTGAAATTTCTAAAGAATGTAAGGCTTATGGGAAGTCTATTGCTAAGGCCGGTATGAATTACCTCGAATTTTCAAAAAAAATCGAGGATAAAATAATTAAAATGGGCGGAGGTATTGCGTTTCCCGTAAACATATCTGTTAACGATACTGCGGCACACGATATTGCTCAGATCGACGATACTCGAATTTTTAAAAAGGGAGATTTGGTTAAATTAGATATTGGTGTTCATATTGATGGATTTATTGTTGATAGTGCAATTACTTTTGAAATTGAAACAAAAAAATATGAAGATTTGATTAATTTGAATAAAAAAGCATTAGCTTCGGCCATCAAAAAAATAAAACCCGGAGTAAAAATATCCGAAATTGGTAAGGCAGTGGAGGCTGTTGTTAAAAATTCAGATTATAAAATCATTAAAAATCTCACCGGTCACGGAATTGAGCAATATGACATACACAGTGGATTCAGCGTACCGAATTATGANACTGGCGGATCTGACGTCTTAGAAAAGGGAATGGTAATTGCAGTNGAACCTTTCTTGACAAACGGATTTGGTAGCATAAAAGAAGGTAAGAGTTCAGGAATCTATCAATTGGAGTATGACAAACCAATAAGACTGTATAGGGATGTTCTGAATTATATTAAAAAAGAATTTTTGACTTTACCCTTCAATATTAGAGATATTCAAGATAAATTTGGTTATTCCAAATCAAAGTCTGCAATTGCATATCTGGTGAGAAATCAACTTCTGACTGATCATAAAGTGCTTTTAGAAAAAAAAGATTCAGTAGTTTCCCAATTTGAGCATACAATAATTGTGGACGATGAACCGATAGTACTTGGTTAATTATACTAACCTAAATAATCTGGTCCTTTTTCAACTTCTTTTAGTGCACCTTCATAAGCATCCAGCGCATTCTTGTTAATTGATGGTTTAATCTTCTTTATTGCATCCAAAATGTGTTTTTCTTTAATTTTGGTTGCTTTCTTATCGGCTCTTAATGCAGATATTACTGCTTCTCTTACAACTGCTTCAATATCCGCTCCCGTATAACCGTTTAATTTTTCTGATAATTTTTTATACGTAATTCCTCTTGGAAGGATATCTTTTTTCAAATGTACTTGAAGTATTTCTTCAATTCCTTTTTTTGTGGGTGGTCCCACCAATAGGTGTCGGTCAAATCTTCCTGGTCGTAATAATGCTGGATCCATTAGCTCAGGTCTATTGGTGGCTCCTATGATTATTACATCCGATAAATCTTCAACTCCGTCAATTTCTGTTAAAATTTGATTTATGACTCCTTCACGAACTTTTGCACTATCTGAATTTCCTCTGGCTGAACCAATTGAATCTATCTCATCAAAGAAAATAATTGATGGTGCTACTTGTTTTGCTTTTCTAAAAATATCTCTTACTCCTTTTTCGGATTCTCCGACATATTTGTTTAATAATTCTGGACCTTTAACGGATATAAAATTTGCTTCGGATTCCGTTGCAACTGCTTTTGCAAGTAGCGTCTTTCCGGTTCCAGGAGGACCGTATAATAATATTCCTTTTGGTGCTCTTATTCCCATTCTAGAAAATATTTTTGGATTTTTTAATGGCCATTCAACAGATTCTTTCAATCTTTCCTTAATATCATTTAGACCGCCGATTCTATCCCACGGAACATTAGGAGTTTCTACTAATACTTCCCTCATTGCGCTAGGAGTAACATTTCTAAATGCCTCTTCAAAATCTTTTTTTGTAACGATTAACTTCTTCATAACTTCTTCAGAAATAGGAGCATCATCTTTAATCGAATATTTACCGTCCAATCTACGTATTACATTCATTGCAGCCTCTTTACAAAGGGCCTCCAAATCTGCACCAACGTATCCGTGAGTTATTCTAGATAATTCATTTAAATCAACATTTTTTTGTAAAGGCATATTTCTGGTTTGAATTTTTAAAATTTGAAGTCGACCTTCCTTGTTTGGTACACCGATTTCAATTTCTCTATCAAATCTACCGCCTCTTCTAAGTGCAGGATCAATTGCATCCGGACGATTTGTGGCAGCAATTACAATTACTTTTCCTCTTGATTTCATTCCGTCCATTAAAGTAAGAAGTTGAGCAACTACTCTTCTTTCAACTTCTCCAAATGAATCCTCTCTCTTTGGAGCAATTGCGTCAATTTCGTCAATAAATATTACTGCTGGAGAATTTTTTTCAGCCTCATCAAATATTCCTCTAAGTTTTTTTTCAGCATCTCCTACAAACTTACTCATAACTTCTGGTCCGTTAATTAAATGAAAGGATGCTTGAGATTCGGAAGCTACTGCTTTTGCCAGTAAGGTCTTACCTGTACCCGGAGGACCGTATAATAATACACCTTTTGGTGGTTGAATTCCCAAACGCTCAAATAATTCTGGTTTCTTCAGAGGTATCTCGATCATTTCTCTAACTTTTTTAACTTCTTCATATAGACCTCCTATATCTTCGTAGGATACGTCTGGTACGCTTTCCTCTTGAATATCAACTGCCTCTTCTTTTAGATCGATTTGTGTATCTTCTGTTATCAGTACTGCAGTCTTGGGATTTGTATTTACTACAACAAATTTTATTCCGGACATAAATGGAATTCCGATATTTANTGATGCGCCGAGCATTTCAGAAAGTTCTTCGAAAGGATCATAACTTCGGGANCTNGTACGAGGTCTTCCCAAATTTGTNGGAGAAACGATATCTCCTTTTGTTACGGCACGACCCAATAAAGCCTTCTTAAAAATTCCNGCAGANGCTTTTATCCTCATACCTTTTTGGTATGGTGCAAGCGTAATTTTTTTTGCAGGAGTTATTTCAATTGCTCTTATTGAAACTTTTTCGGATATGCTGGTTCCTGCATTTTTTCGTGTTGATGGATCCATTCGTATAGTTCCCAATCCTAAATCTGCAGGAAATGCTCTTCCTGCAATGGCAACAGTTTTTTTATCACCTTGAATTTCAACAAAATCNCCTTGTTCAATTCCCAGTTCCTTTAAATAGGTTTGTTCAATTCTAACAACGCCCTTATCGATATCATCCTGTATTGCTTCTTGAACTTTTAACTTAATTTCTTTAGACATACAAATGGTAAAACATTAAATTTTAAAAGGAATTTGTGTGGAAACTTTTTGAAATTATTTAATTTCTTCTACGTATAGTATTTTTGATAAGCATGTGTGGTGCTCTATCTTTTGCAATATCTTCTGCCCAATCTTCAAAACCATACTCCAATAATAAATTTACAAGCTTTTCAGAATTTTTAGCATTTTCATTAGAACGAACTTTTCTCATATAATCTGCTTTTTTTCGCTTTACGTAAGGTCTTTGATTATACTCTTTCATATAAGATTTTCTTGATTGTGACATATACAATACCTTAAATATGACTATAAAAATATTTTGAAATGCGAGTTAGTACTGGTTCTGAGCTTATTGATGATATTTTGGAAGGGGGCCTTGAGCCCGAGGTAACTACAACAATTTACGGTCCAAGTGGAAGCGGTAAGACAAATATTGCAATATTGGCGGCATTGTATAATGCAAATAAAAAAAAGGTGATATTTATTGATACAGAGGGCGGATTTTCATTAGATCGAGCAAAACAATTATTTACTGATCATGAAAAACGAATTAGTAATTTAATTATAAGTACGCCAAATAGTTTTTTTGAGCAATCAGAAATATTTAACAAATTAGAAGAAGTTTCAAAGGAAAAGGATATTGGTTTAATTGTGGTAGATTCTATTTCAATGTTATATCGTCTGGAAAAAGGTGAACGTGAAGCGTACGATGTAAATAAAGAACTTGCAAGGCAATTGAGCATTTTAAGAAAAATTTCTCATGATAAAAAAATACCAATCTTGCTTACAAATCAAGTCTATGCGGATTTTGAAAATAGCTCAAACATAAAAATGGTTGGCGGAGATTTAATGAAATATACTTCAAAATGTATTATTCAATTGAGAACCGATGTAACTGGTAGAAAATTAAAATTAGTAAAGCATAGATCCATTCCNCCNAAAAAAGTGAATTTTGAAATTACATCAAAAAATATTATTGAATCTTCTGGNACAAAAAAATATGATTTTATTTATTAAAACATGTAATAAATAATTACGATAAGTATAAGGAAAAATGAGATATATCGTAAGACNGGATTATTTTTTTTGAAANCTAAATCATCTTCAGAGATATTTTCTAAATCTTCATCAACGCTATTTGGAATTTTCATCATTATTCTTACAATCCGGATTGGGACAGAATGTCCATTTCTTTTTTCTATTTACTGTACTTAAAATTGTGTTTTTACATTTATTACATTTTTTCTTTTCAACGGAGATGGTTCCTTTTTGGGGAAGAGGGAGCGTAAATTTGCAATTGGGATATCCGGAGCATGCAATAAATCTCTTTTTAGTCTTTTTTGATTTTCGTATAACAAGCATTTTACCGCAAGTGTGAGGATATAATTCAGTAAGTTTGGATTTTGATATTTGGAATGAATCGGAAAGGATGGATCCTATTTTTTCTGAATTTTGTTTTAGTTTATCGTAATAGGAAGTGACGGAATTTTGTGCGGAAGACAGAACTACTTCTTTATTTATTTTTGATTCTAAAACATCATTCATTGAATCTGAAAGTTTTTTAGTCAATATAATCGAGATGATCTCTGGACAAAACTTTTTGAAAGTATAATAAACAGACATACCAAATTTTGTAACTCGGATTGGATTTCCCGAAATATATTTACGATTTTCTAATATCTCTATAATTGATGAACGTGTGGCTTTGGTTCCAATTCCCTCCTTATCTAAAATTCTAATTAATGAAGCGGGAGTGAATCTCGGAGAAGGTTTAGTCTCTCCTTCGCTTATTGAAGAGTTTTGTTTAACTACGTCTCCGATAGTTAATTTTGGTAAAATTAATTCTTTTTGAAGATAATATTTTCCATAAATTTTTGACCATCCTGGAATAGTNAATCTTGATCCAGTAAACTTAAACTTTTCTGATTCGATGTCAAGAGTAACGTTAGTTGATTCTCGCTGTAGCGTTTCACCAAATGTGGCTATGAACCTTCTTACGATAAGATCGAACAGTTTTAACTCATACGAATTAATCTTTTTTGGTAAATTTCCTGTTGGGTATATTGCCGGATGGGCCGGATCTGATTTTGAACCTTGTCTGGGTAATTTTTTTTTGATTTGTTTTATTAGCATCGAATAATTAGAATTTCTAGATAATTTATTGAAAATTTTATTATATCCGAGAGACTTGGGTAGTTTTTGAGAAGATGTTCNAGGATAGGAAATNTAACCTGAAGAATAAAGCGATTGAGCAAGTTTTAAGGTCATCGAAGGAGTATATTTGAAAAGTTTGTATGCTTCCAGTTGTAGGTCCGTAAGATTNAATGGTGTTGGTGGTAAAATTTCTCTTTTTATTTTACTTATGTTCGAGACGGTTCCGTCTTTATCTTTTATTTTATCATAAATGGTTTTTGCTTTTAATTTATCAAAAAATTTCCCATCTTTGTGTATTGCTCTAATAGAATTTTTATTCAACCATAAATTTGCAAAAATTTCAAGGAAAGATTCTGGTTTAAAATTTTTTATCTCGATCTCTCTTTCGGATAATATGGCCAATATTGGTCCTTGGACTCTACCTATGCTCATTGGTTGGTATCTATTTAATTTGGAAGATATAGACTTTGATATAATTTGAGATAAATTTACTCCATAAAACCAATCTAAATAATGTCTCAGTAGTCCTGCGTTTGCCTGAGCCCAATTAATCTGATTATTTTTTTGTTCATATGATTTTTTTAATTCTGAAAGCGTCATTGAAGAAAATTTCATTCGGTATGCATCTTCTTTTTTTAATATGTGTTTTAAAATATTTAATCCAATTACTTCACCTTCTGTATCATAGTCCGTTGCAATAGTTACAGATTTTGCTTTTTTTTGAAAAGATTTTATTAAATTATAATACGGCTTTGAGAATAACGAACTTTTAGATGCTTGGTAAGATGGTGACCAAATTAGTTCAAAAACAGGATAAAATCGTTCATTCTTTTTTAGTGTTAATAAGTGACCTACTGCTGGCAAAATTACTTTTTTTTCGTCAGACGAAATATAGTATTTTATCTTGCCTATTTTTTTTGATTTAAATTCGCCCAATGCTTCTGAAATTTTTTTAGCAGCACTAGGTTTTTCAGCAATTATAATTTCCATTAAACTCTTATTAGTCTTCCCTTGGGTCCAGGATTATATAATTTTGTTTTATTTAATTTATCAATTTTTCCGGAAGTTTCATGTATATGTCCGGATATTGCAACGTCAATTAAATTTTTTTTAATAAATTTAGNTATATTCTCTGCTCCGACATGTGTCGATATTTTTTTCATATAATCCAACTTTGTATTTTTTGGTGGTCGGTGAGTTACGAAAATAATTTTTCCATTCTCGTTTTTAGATTTGAATAAATTTATTTCTTTTTCTAATTTATCGCTACATTCTTCTAAATTAAGTTCGATGTCTCCGTATATACCTCCGCCACAACCAACAAAAAGCACTCCGTTAAACTCTTTTGTAGTTTTATGTATGTTTGAAAAGTTCTTGTTTAAATTATTAATTTTTATTCCTTCCTCGTGATTTCCGGGTATAAAAAATAAATCTCGATTAAAATTAAATTTATTTAATTGTTGAATTGCTCTTTTTCCAAAATTTGTAAAATCGCCCGCACAAACCAATAAGTCGGGTTTAGTTTTTTCAACCAATTTCTTTATTTCAGCGATATTTTCAGTTTTGCCGTGAGTATCTGTAAATGCAAGAATTTTCATTTTGGGTTTATTTTTTTGAATCCGGTGTACTTAACTAATTTCTTCGGTATNGTTATAGATCCGTCTTTATTTTGATGGTTCTCCAATAAACAAGCAATTGTTCTCTGAGACGCAAGAGCAGTACAATTAAGAGTATGAAGGACCTCCCTTATTCCTTTTTTTGAGTCAAACTTTACATTTAATTTTCTAGCTTGATAATCAGTACAATTTGTACCGGAACATAATTCNCGATATTTATTCTGTGCNGGAAACCAACCCTCTATATCATATTTAAGTGATCCGTTATCATTCATTTCTCCAGATGCAATATTGACAACTCGATATGGTATCTCTAGGCCTTTGAATATTTTTTCGGTTATTTCTATCATTTTTTCATGTAATTTTTCACTATCTTCTGGTCTGGAAAAAATGAATTGTTCAATTTTATCAAATTGATGTACTCTGAAAATTCCTTTTGTGTCTTTACCGTGACTTCCGGCTTCCTTTCTGAAACATAACGAGTGTGCGGTGTATTTTATTGGTAATTCTTTCCAATTAAGAACTTCATTCATGTGATAAGATGCTAGAGTCTGTTCGGATGTCGCGATCAAATAATTATCTTCACCTTCGATCTTATATAGTTGTTCCTCGAAGTCTGCCAGTTCTGCCGCTGCGCTCATCGGTTTATGTCTCAAAAAGACTGGCGTTTGCATTGGAGTGAATCCTTCTCTCACCAATTCGTCAATGGCATATCTCAAAATTGACATATTTAGAATTGCTAATTCATTTTTTAGATAGTAAAATCTTGCTCCGGAATGTTTTGCTGCCCTATCTAAATCTGCACCGTCTATTTCTAAAATTATATCCGCTTGGTGTTTTGGTTTAAATTTGAATTTTTTTGGTTTTCCCCACGTACGTTCAATTTTATTTCCGGAATCGTCTTTTGAAACAGGTACCTTTTTATTCAAAATATTTCCTACTTTGTATCTGTGTGCATCTCTTTTTTCCAATATTTTTTTTACCTTATCTTCAGTAGTCTTTATTTTTTTATTTATTTCTTGAACTTCTTTAATTTTTGATTTGAAGGGTTTTTTTTGTTTTTGTAATTGATTTATTTCTTTTGAGTGAACATTTCTTAAATTTCTAAGTTTTGATAGTTTAGAAAATTCTTTTCTGAATTTATTATCATACTCGATTACAGAATTAACATTAGAAATATCTTTGAATCTTTTTTTCTCTGATTCAATAATAAGTTCAGGATTTTCTCGAAATAATTTGATATCTAACATGTTATTTTAATTCTCCTAAATTTTTAAGAGTTGCTAACTAAGTCTCTGAATTTATCTTTATTTTCTTCCGCAAACAATAGCAAATCTAATGCGTGATCTGTAAAATCTTCGACTGATTTAAAGTCAGAATGAGCTAGAATTTTTTTTATTCTATCTATCTTTGAATCATTGATTTTTATTTCCATTTAATTTTTTTCTTTAATGCTAATTTAAGCACGTCTCCTATATTTTGAGCATAATGTATATTTATCTTTTTCAATTGCTTTTTATCTAAAACTATATCTTCTTTATTTGACAATGGAACAATAACGTCTTTTAATCCTGCAGCTATTGCAGCTTCAATTTTGTTTGTTACGCCACCCACGGGAAGAACTTCACCTCGTACAGATAAACTACCTGTCATTGCAAAACTTTGATCAACTGGATTTTTAGTTAAAGCGGAAATAATTGCGGTTGCCACGGATACGGATGCTGAATCTCCTTCGACGCCCTCGTAAGTTTGAATAAATTGTACGAATACATCATATTTCTCATTAATGTCTTTTCCAAAATTCTTTAAGATTATTGCGGATACGTTTGATATTGCTTCCTTTGCGATTGTTCCCAATTTACCCGTTGCAATAATTTGTTTTCTTTTCCCGCCAGGAGTTAATTCACTTTCAATTGGTAGAACTATTCCTGAGTCGCCTATGACTGCAAGTCCATTAACTCGACCCACTTCGTAACCAGAATTTCGAATGATTTGGTAGTCGGTTATATTCTTTATATGTTTGTTCGCAATTTGATTTTCAAGAGTTCTTGGATCTTTGGATGCGGCTGTTACATGTTTAAATTCGATTAATTTGGATTTATCTTCAATGGCAAGATCCCCTGCTGCCCTGATCAGCCCTCCTAATTCTCGCAATCTCAACGTTAGTTTATTTTTTTTACCGGACATTTTTTTTGCAATTCGAATTATTTCGTCGCATGCTTTTTTTGACATGTGCGGTATTTTTCCATCTTTTCTTATTTCTTGTGCAATGAACTGATAATATAATTTGACATTATCTTTTGTTTCATCTATGTCTTTATCCATAAACACTTCATAACCATAACCTCGAATTCTGGATCGTAATGCCGGATGCATTCTTTCAATAGTATCCAAGTTACCTGCTGCAACTAAAATAAAATCACATGGAACCGGTTGAGTTCTGACCATTGCTCCGGCAGATTTATCCGACTTACCAGTAATTGATGATTTTTTTTCTTGCATAGCAGTAAGTAATTCTTGTTGAGTGGGTAAGTCAAGTGTTGCGATTTCATCTATAAATAAAACTCCTTTATTTGCTCTATGTATCATTCCAGGTTCAACTCTCAAGTGTGCGGGAGTTCCCAAACCTCCGGATTGGAAAGGATCGTGTCTAACATCGCCGAGCAATGCTCCTGCATGTGCACCAGTAGCATCTACATAAGGTGAAGATATTTTTAATTTATTATCTATCAATAACTTTGGTTCATTGTTTTGCTTTCTTCTAGAATTCATATTAATTGCTATTCCATATAGAACTAAGAACATAACTCCAGATACCATTGATGCTGCTGCCATTATATCCCCATAAATTAATCTGATCCACCAGGGAAACATTAATGCAAGTATTGAAAATATTAAGAAAAATATTGATTGCTTTTTTAGATTCTTTGCAGAATTCTGTCTTGCCATTGATAAAATTTCGGATCCCCTTCCTGAAATCATAGTTCGGACCAAAGGC
Organism: Candidatus Woesearchaeota archaeon; assembly: GCA_002686215.1. The sequence continues at coordinate 9,972 of NZAU01000049.1, read as the reverse complement.
ATATTTTGATCTTTATGATTGCTCAGAACAAGAACATCTTCAAGCGCCGATTTTGGTAACAATTCGGAAAGGGCCTTACCAAGCATAGACTTACCTGTACCTGGAGATCCAATTAATAAAACATGTCGTCTTTGTTTTGATGCTTTGTTAATGATATCTACTGCCCGAGTTTGACCTATAATTTTATTTATAATTTTCTTAGGTACGTTGAGCTCAGAGGTATTACCAAAATTCATAAAAAATACTATAATAAAATCTTATAAATAAATCGTAATGACTTAATCTTCCATAAAAGATGGAGCTGCAGATCGGGAAACTAACATTACATCGCCAATGGCTTTAACATGATGATGTGGTAGAATTACTCCTTTTGCAGAAGGCATTGCTTTGGATAAATATGATCTTGGTGTTGCTCTAACTTTCCATGAATCGATTTTATTATTTAATAAAATTGCTTCTTCAATCTTTCCAAAATATTCTCCTGAATCGGTATATACGTCGATGCCATGAACGCTGTTTAGATTTTTTGTTATTAACATACAAAGGAAATAGTTTTTTTAAATATAAACATTTCTACAAAATAGTATATGGATGAAAGATTTTTAGTAGTTGGTACAAGCCACGTGTCAAAAAACAGCGTAAATCAGATAAAAAAATCAATAAGTGACTTTAAACCAGATATTGTTGCAGTTGAACTAGATATAAATCGCTACAGAAATTTGTTTGGTAAGTCAAAAAAGAGGAAGTTTAATTTTAAAATTATTAAGCAAATCGGAATTTTTGGGTTTTTATTTTTGTTATTTGGTTCCATAAGTCAAAAAATAATTGGTAAACGGACTGGTTCTCGTGCAGGTAATGATATGAAATCTGCAATAATTTATGGTAAAAAAGCTGGTGCTAAAATCGCATTAATTGACCAAGATATCAGAATTACGCTAAACAAATTATCTCGAAAAGTCCCGCTGAGGGAGAAATTAAAACTATTTACGTTCTTATTTAAATCAAATAAAAGAACTGCGAAATTTGATATAAAATCTGTTCCAAATAATAAGATAATTAAGCAATTAATTAGTGAATTTAAATCGGATTTTCCAAATATTTATTCTTGTTTGGTTAAAGATAGGGACGATTATATGAAGCGGCAAATAAAGATATTAAATACAAAATTTCCTGAATCTAAGATACTTATTGTAATAGGTGCAGGTCATAAAGAAAAGGTTGAAAAATATCTAGAAAATGTTAAAATTAAATAAAGAAAAAATTAAATTGAGGGCTTATCAAGAAAAAACTCTTGGAGCGATTGTTGATAAAAATTCATTTATTGTTTTACCTACGGGTGCAGGAAAGACAATTATTGCTGTGGCGCTAGCAGGTATAAAATTGCGTACAGGTAAGGTCTTAGTAATGGCACCAACAAAACCGCTAGTTGCGCAACATAAGAAGAGTTTTGATAATTTTTTTGAAAATTCGGAATTGATTGGTTTAGTTGATGGAACGATAAAATCGGAAATTAGGAAGGACATTTGGCTAGAGTCTGACTTAATTGTTGCGACTCCGCAAACAGTTGTATCGGATTTAGAAAAAAATTTTTTTGATCCGGAAAAATTTTCGTTAGTTGTTTTTGATGAAGCGCATAGAACCAGTGGAAATTATGCATATGCAAAATTAATGGAAAGTATAGATAAATCGCAAATTCTTGCAATGAGTGCAAGTCCTGCAACAGATAAGGAACGTTTAGATGAATTAAGATCGCTATTAAAAATTGAAAAATTTCATATAGTTGATTCCAGTGAGATGTCTGAGTATTTGCCTGATAGAGAAATTGAAATTAAGAAAATTAAATTAAATAAAATTCAAATTGAAATTAAGAAAATGTTAACAGATATGATTAAAGAGGATTATAATATTTTGAAAAAAAATAGGTTGGTTGTTCGAAATTACGAATATATGAGCAAAGGTGAATTAATAAGTTTAAATAAAAGATTATTTTCAAAAGTTAGTGACGACTCAAAATTATATTATTTTATTAAAATTAATACCAAAGTAATTAAATTGTTATTTTTATTGGAGATGTTAGAAACACAAACGAATAATTCTTTTTTGAAAGCATTAGAAAAATTGAGTACCGAGAGTGCAAAGTCTTCGAAAAGCATAATGGAAGATTTTAGACTAATACGAATAAAGCGATTATCAAAAAATTTAGAATACAATAATAAAATGAATGAATTGAAAAATTTGATTGATTTTGATAAAAAAATAATAATATTTTGTCAATATACTAATTCGGTCGATGAGATTGTTGAATATATTAATTCTTCAAATATCGGTGTTGCTAAAAAATTTACAGGTCAACGAAAAGGATTTACTCAGAAAAATCAAAAAAAGGTTTTGGAGGAATTTAAAGATGGTGAATTTAATGTTTTGGTGGCCACCAGTGTTTCTGAAGAGGGAATTCATGTTGATGACGCAGACGTAGGTATTTTCTTTGAATGTATTCCGTCTGCACTGCGGAGTATTCAGCGTAGAGGTAGAATTGGTAGAGTGAACATTGGTAAAATTTATATGTTGATGACTGAAAATTCGATTGATGAAAAATATTATTGGGTATCCAAACGTAAAGAGGAGAATATGTATAAATTATTGAAAAGATGAAAATAATAGTTGATAATAGAGAAAGGAAATCAGGTATTTCTGAGGAATTGTCTGATTTGGATGTTAATTTTGAATTCAGTCAATTGGAGTTAGGTGATTTTATACTGTCCGATGATTGTGTTGTTGAAAGAAAAACCATTTCTGATTTTTTGAGTTCTTTAGTTGATGGGCGATTATTTTCGCAGGCAAAAAATCTTAAAGATCATTTCGATAAAGTTCTTTATATTCTAGAGGGTGATATTTCTGAAATATATTATTTAAGAGATATTAGTGAAAATGCAATAATTTCTTCGATATTATCTCTTAATTTAGATTATAATATACCTATTTTTCACTCAGAAGATATTGAATCAACTGCAAAAATTCTTAAAAATTTATTAAGNCGGGAATATAAGAAATCAGAAGGTAATGATTCTTTTCGAGTTGGTAGAAAATTTTGGACGGTTGAGGACGAGCAAAAATATTTGGTTGAAGGTTTACCGGGCGTCGGTCCAAAATTGGCAATGAATTTATTGAAATATTTTAAATCCCCNAAGAATATATTTTTGGCAAGTTCAGAAGAATTGCAAAAAATAGAAAAGATAGGTAAAAAAAAGGCAGATAAAATTAAATCGGTTTTAGATGAAAATAATTTTAATTAAAAAAGNTAATATTANGCAAAAAATAATTGGTGGTAGTGCAGGGACAGGATTTTTTGAGTTCTGAATTTTAATTAAATAATATAAGAATAAGTAACCAGTTATTGAACCAATTATTGAGGTGATTACGTATTCGGGCATATATTTTGAAAANGATACTGTTATTATGGTTGGAAAAATTAAATCTCCGGAACCGACGATAAAAAATTTATTTGATAATAATTTTTTTGGGAATGCTGTTGCAAAAAATGCATTATTTTTAGAAAATTGATTGAACATTTTTATCATATATTTTGTTTTGTATACNGCATATACATCGTAGATACAAAAGAGAGCTGCAAAAATAAGGACATCGAGTGGCCTAAATAGGCTACCGAAGAATAAACCNACTCCTAAGGCTGCCAAAGTGATAATTAAATTATGATAAANTATTGAATTATTTTTTTTATAATATAACATAATTAAAAAAGATAATAATATTGCTTGAATATTCGGAAAGAAATTTAAAAATAATATATAGATTGAATAAAAAATAGTTATGTTGAATAGACCATTTATCAAATTTAATTTATTTAGTCTTAAATAAAGTAAATAAATAATGATTAATGTAAATATAATTTGATCAAAACTAGAATTTGATGTGATTACANTTAGAAAATCCGGATTTAATTCTTGGATGGTTTTTGATCCAATTTGTAAAAATAAAATTGTTATTATGAAATAAGCTAAATCAATCATTTTCTATATTATTTTTGAATAAATATAAATTTATTTGAANGATAGCATTTTACTTTTTCGAGTTTTTAAGTTTGTGATCGGNATCATTCCGGGATCTGGTTTATGTCCCATTTTTTCTTGAAATGGTGTTATGGATTGCCAACAACTTCCTGAAATCGATATTGTGGATTTATATGATCCTATTTTAGCTTTGTGTATGTGTCCGGTAACCATGATATCAGGTATTTTATCTATGACCATTGGGTCTTTTTTTATCGGTAAGGTTAAATTCAAATTATGTGTTGGAGATAAGTGTCTTCGTTTAAGTAAAAATTTGTGGATTTCGTCAGCAGAATCATAGCCGCCTGAAATTCTCAATCCTTCGACTTGATCTATCAAGTTATCAAAAGAATAACCATGATACATTAAAACATCTTGACCCGAATAATTATCAAATGAATGGATATTGGTGTATGATGGGTTTGTGACCATTGTAACATTTGGAAGTTCTGCTATCTTTTCAGCATATTCATACATTTTAGGTTGTGGTTCTTCTAATCTAACCATCGTGTCGTGATTTCCNGGGCAGATTATTATATGTTTATCNTCNGGTATTTTTTCTAAATATTTTGCNAATTCGTCATATTGTCCNCTTAGATCTTTTATGTCCAATTCTTTTTCTTGTGAAGGATATATTCCCACNCCGTCTGCCAAATCTCCTGGAATGTAAAAATATTTTGTTTTTTTTGCAATTTCTCTTTGCCTTTCGTTTCCAACTTTTCCGGACAACCAATCAACAAATGTGGAGAATTGTTTTGGTAAAAATTGTTTACTTCCAATATGTATATCTCCAGAAAACACNGCATAAACGTCATCNGGTGCATACTCTTCTTTCTTTTGTGGTACATCTGGCCAAATTATGTCTGANAAAAACATTTTTTCATTGACGATGGATCCTTTGAAAATTAATACTTCATCTAAAGTTAAAAATTGTAATTTTTCAATAAGCTCNTGTTTTTTACTGGATATTATTATTTGTAATTGATCGGTTAAATCTTCGACAGAGACTAACATTGTTCCGGTAGGTAAACGAGTAACATCGTTTACCATTGCAATGATAGTTAAATTTTTTTCAAATGATTTTTTTGCTTGATTTATTGAAGTAGTTGATGCTGCCTCTGGGCGATTAAATAAAGTATTTCTTAAAAATTTAAATCTTTCTCTATAATGTTGTGTAAAGTCATTGGGTTCCACTTTCTTTGGTTTATAATCAAACTCTTTTACAACTTTCAAGTTTGATTTTAGATCGTCTATACTATTTTTAACGATTACAACTTCTTTCTTTTCACTTGCATTTTTTCCTCGATTTACGAGATCTTGATAATTCATAACATTAATTCGGATTTTAAATCTTTCATTAAAATTTCCTTTAAATCTGAAGGTATTGTTGAGTAAATTTCTCTTGTTCGTCCATGTCTACCTTTGCTGATTAGTCTTGCATTTATTAAACCCAACATATCTAATTCGGAAATTAAATCTGAGATTCTTCTTTGTGTTAAAATTGCACTATTGTTTATATTACATAGATTTTTATATTCTTCATATATTTCTCCGGTTTCCAATTTTTTTATTGTTTCAGATAGTTTGAAGATTGAGTATAATATGAGCTTAGATTGGGAAGGGAGTGTTTTTACTAATTCAAAAATACGATTTATTTCTATTTTTTCTTCTGCTTTTTTTATGTGATCCATTTTGACTATTTCTTCATTGGATCTTTCTGCAACTTCTCCTGCGACTCTTAGCAAGTCTAACGCGCGTCTTGCATCTCCGTGTTCTTTTGCTGCATATGCAGCACATTTGGCTAACACTGCCGCATCGAGTGAATCTTCTGAAAAAGCAACTTCGCTACGTTCTCGTAATATGTCTTTCAATTCCAATGCATTATATGGGGGGAATATTAATTCTTCTTCACCTAGTGAGCTTTTTACTCTCGGATCAACGTCTTCAATAAATCTAACATCATTTGATATTCCGATCAAACAAATTTTTGAATTCTTTAATTCGGAATTTATTCGAGTCAAAGAATATAAAATTTCGTCGCCATTTTTTTTGACCAATCTATCTATTTCGTCCAGAACTAAAAAAATAATTTGATCTTCTGAATCGATCTTATTTATGAAGATGTTATACACTTCGTCAGTAGGTAGTCCCGTTATTGGTACTTGTTCACCCAGCTCTTTGGCTAAGCTTGCGATAACTCTGTATTCGGTATCTGCAATTTTTTTTAATTTGCAATTTAGATATGCATATCTTATTTTTGCACCAGTTAATTTACTTTTTTCAAGAAGTTTTTGTATTGTAAATTGGGTGCATAACGTTTTACCGGTTCCAGTTTTACCGTAGATAAATAAATTAGATGGTTTATTATTTTTTAATGCTGGTGCCAAAATCATTCCTAGTTTTTTTATTTGATCTGAACGATGAGGTATATTTTCAGGGAAATATCTAAGTAATAGGGCTTCTTTATTTGAAAAAATTGATTTTTTTGCTATATATTCTTCAAAAAGGTTGTCTAAATCATCTGTCATAATTTCCATAGGAAATTTAACTTAAAAGATTTTATCTATTTTATTTGATATTAGGTTTATTTTATTAGAAATATGACCCCCTACCCTTTGCTTTCCTATGGAAATATAAACATAATAATAAAATAAATAATAATTTATTTATTATTTATTTTCAATATAGTAATAAATAAATAAATAACTTAAAAATAATAATATAATAAATAATCATTCCAAAGGAAATTCAGGGGTTGGGGGTATTTTTTAATTTTTTAAGAACAGAAGTATCTTTTCGAGGTTTCGCATTCGGACCTAATTTAAAATTAACCCGCCTAACACCTTCACCCCAAGAATAATCTCCTTTGACCGTTTCTATTTTACTAACAGAAAAAACACCCAATTTAACACCTTTATTCAAATGATAATATATGGATCTCATCGTGGTTTTTGGAAAAACTAACATATATTTTTTATATATATCATAACCATATGAACTACCTATAAAATAAAGAAGTTCTACTAAATTATTTCTAATCGGACTAAAAGTCGGTCTTCCTCTCATATGTTTCTTTTTCAATAATGATTTTTAAAAACTACCACTAATGAATTTCCTATGATTGCATCAAAACACATCCAAAACTATTTTGAAAATATGAATAAATCAACCAGACAGTTAAGTAAACTATCTAATGAAGCAAAAAAAACAGGAGTTGATCCACAACTAGAATCAGATATACCGATTGCAGCATCGGTAGCCGAAAGAGTTGAGGCAATCATGGGTTCAATATCTCCCAACATAATTGGAAAAGGAATACCCGATCGAATAACCGAATTAGAAAAAGAATATGGATTCGGAGATTGGAGAGTTGCACTGAAATTAGCTGAAGAAATCTCTTTAGAAAGGTTTTGCAAATTTGAAGATAAAATATCTGCTATAAACATCGGAATACGTACCGGATTTGCATACATTACACAAGGAACAGTATCAGCACCATTAGAAGGATTAATTGATATAAAACTAAAAAACAGAAAAGATGGAAAAAAATATTTGTCAATGTATTTTGCAGGACCCATTCGAGGAGGCGGAGCCACAGCATCCGCAGTCACAGTAGTCATAACAGATTACATTAGAAAAGTACACAACATCGAAAAATATGATCCTACTGATGAAGAAATAAAGAGATTTTACACGGAAGTTACCGATTATTATGATCGAGTTGAAAGAAAACAATACAAACCAACTGAAGAAGAAATGAAATTCATAATTTCAAACCTATCTGTGGAATTAAACGGAGATCCAACTTCGAGACTTACTGTCTCAAATTTCAAAGGATTGGATCGAGTAGAAACAGACCGAATACGAGGCGGAATGGCATTACTTCTAACAGATTGTATTCCTCTTAAGGGTGCAAAAGTTTGGAAAAAACTAAAGGAATGGGGTTCGGATTTTAATCTAGAAGATTGGAAATGGATAGAAGAATTCATAGAATTAAAGAAAAAAATTCACTCAGGTCAAGAAATCAAAAGCAATACTACAAAATTAAGGCCAAACTATTCATATATATCTGAGATCGTAGCAGGCAGACCTATTTTTACACACCCACTAAAAAAAGGAGGATTTAGGTTGAGATATGGTCGATCCAGATTAACAGGTCACGGGTCTTGGGCAATTTCACCAATAACTATGCAAATTTGTAAAGATTACTTGGCAATCGGTACTCAATTACGTGTCGAGCGTCCAGGAAAATCAACATCACTTACTTCTTGCGACTCAATCGAAGGACCAATTGTTAAATTAAAGAGCGGAGAAGTAATCAAACCAAAATCGGAAGAAGAAGCAAAATTAATTTCACCAGACATCGAAGAAATATTATTTTTGGGAGATATATTAATTTCACACGGAGAGTTTCTTGAAAATAATCACTTTCTTGTACCACCAGGTTTTTGTCCAGAATGGTGGTTCAACATATTAAAAAGCAAAATTAATAACAAAAATCAATTTATTTCCGAAAATAAGTTACACGAATCTTTTTTTGATACATTTTTACCTCCGAAGATTTCAAGAGAATTAAGTATCGAATTATCTGAAAAATATAAAATTCCCTTACATCCCGAATTAACTTTTTACTGGGGTGAATTATCAAAAAACCAGCTAATAACTCTCGCAAAATACTTATACAAAGGATCAACCGAACCAAGTTTAAAACGAATATTAGAATTAATTGGCGCAGAACATAAATTAATCAACAATAAAATAGAAATATCTCCAATAACATTATCGAATTTAAAATTAAACCTTTCTGAAGAGATAATCAATTCAAACTTAAACGAATCAGAAACCACTCTGGAATTTTTAAACAAACATTCCAAATATATTGTTGAAGATTTGTGGGGTACCGCAATCGGTGCACGTATGGGTCGTCCAGAAAAAGCAAAAATGAGAGACTTAAAAGGATCACCAAATTTTTTGTTTCCGGTTGGAATCGAAGGCGGTAGAATGAATAATTTTATCGATGTTATAAAAAAAGGATTCGTTATATCAGATTTTCCAATAATAAATTGCGAAGATTGCAAGCAACAGACAATTTATCGAAAATGTGAACATTGCGGATCTTATAATACCAAACAGAGATATATCGATCCAAAAACTAAGATAAAATACGATGAACCTCCAAAAGATTTACGAGTTAGAGCTTTTGAAAGAAGAAAATACGAAATATCAAAATTATATAAAAAAACAATTGAAAATTGGAATGATGAAATACCTTCTTTGATTAAAGGTGTTAAAAATACAAAAAATAAGTATCGATATGCGGAACACCCATTGAAAGGGATATTGAGGTCTAAATTCTCATTAAGAGTAAATAAGGACGGTACTGTTCGTTACGATGGAACGGAACTCGGAATCACACATTTCAAACCAAAAGAAATCGGACTAACGGTTAGTAAAGTAAAAAAACTAGGATACTCTTTTGATTGGAAGGGTAACGAGATAACTTCAGATGAACAACTAATTGAAATATTCCCTCAAGATATAATTATACCGGATTCTGATATACTCGGATCTGAAGCCGCATCAAAAGTATTACAACGAGTTGCAAATTTTGTTGATGAAGAATTAACTCGATTATATAATAAACCAGCATATTATAATGTCGCTACAAAAGACGATTTAATTGGTCAAATGGTTATAGGTTTAGCACCACACACATCTGCAGGAATCGCAGGCAGAATTATTGGTTTTTCAAAAATCTCAGCACTCTTGGCTCACCCATACTGGCATGCAGCCCAAAGAAGAGATTTAGACGGAGAAGAAACATCCATTATGTTAATGTTAGATGCATTTCTTAATTTTTCCAGAGATTTTTTACCCGATCAACGAGGTTCAAGGTCAATGGACG